>CAMWNL010000158.1 GCA_947175585.1 uncultured Bacteroidales bacterium
CTTGCAATCGCGATAGGCGTCGATGATGCGATAGTGGTGGTGGAGGACTGTGCACGAATATTGTCGGGCGGAGGCGTTTCGCCACGTCAAGCCGCCGAAAAAGCCATGAGTGAACTTGAAGGTCCTATTGTCGGTGAGGTGCTCGTACTGCTTTCCGTGTTTATCCCGACAGCATTCATATCGGGTATCACCGGCGAGCTCTACAAACAGTTTGCGCTGACAATCGCTGTATCGACTGCGTTCTCGGGATTCAATGCACTGACATTTACACCTGCGATGTGTGCGCTGTTCCTGCGCCCGAAGACTCAGACAAAGTTTTTTGTCTACCGTTGGTTTAACCGTGGATTTGATGCCACTCGCAAGGGTTATGATAGTTTTGTAGCCAAGATGCTACGTCATCCGGCCTTATCACTTGTGATTTTTGCGGCTATCTGTTTCGCAGCATTCTGGGGATTTACCAAGTGGCCGACATCTTATGTCCCCGAAGAAGACCAGGGATATTTCATGACCTCTATTCAGCTGCCTCAAAGTGCATCATTGACGCGAACCGACAGTATAGTCAAAGAAGTGTCAGAACGTATTCAGACGTTACCTGAAGTAAAAGATGTAATCTCAATCTCAGGTATGTCATTTCTGGCCGGTGGTTCGGGAAGCAATCTCGGGTCAATCAATGTTGTGCTAAAACCCTGGAAAGATCGTAAAGCCAAGAGTCAGAGTGTCGACGCTTTAATCGCCAAGGTAGATGAACTCACTGCCGATATTCAGGAGGCAGTTATCTTCTCAATTAATCCTCCGGCTCTCCCTGGTCTGGGTATGTCGGCAGGATTGCAGATGCAGTTGCTTGACATTAATAATCTCGGCCCGAAGGAAATCAAACAGGCTGTAGAAGCACTTCAGGCAGGCGTAGCCAATACACCTGAGATTGCGAGCATTACATCTATGTATGAGGGTGAAGTACCTCAATATTCGGTAAATATTGATCGTGATAAGGTGAAAATGCAAGGTCTGACACTCGAAGGAGTCTATTCGGCTCTGTCGAGCTATATGGGTGGCAGTTATGTCAATGACTTCGTGGATTTCGGAAGAGTCTATCAGGTTAATCTGAGCGCTGCCGGTCAATCTAAGGCTGATGCAGACGACGTGTTAAAGCTCAGCGTACGCAATGCCGACGGTCAGATGGTGCCATTTGCGGCGTTCGCGACCGTGGAGCCATCGCTCGGCGAAGGTTCTATCAGCAGATACAATATGTACACTACAGCTGCCGTAACTGCTACAGTCGCTGACGGCGTCAGCTCGTCGGAAGGTATCAAGGCTATGGAGAGTCTTATGAAAGAATCTGTCGGCAAGAATTTCTCTTATGCGTGGACCGGAGAAGCTTATCAGGAAACCGGTTCGGGAGTGACGATAACTATAGTATTGCTCTTTGCTGTGCTGATCACAATCCTTGTGCTCGCCGCACAGTATGAATCTTGGACCGATCCTGTAGCCGTGGTAATTACTACTCCTACAGCCATACTGGGTACTATTATAGGATGTATATTCATGAGTCAGAGCATAAGCATCTATACTCAGATCGGTATAATTCTGCTAATCGGTATGGCGGCCAAGAATGCGATTCTGATTGTAGAGTATGCTATGGACTACCGCAAGGCCGGCCAGTCTGTACGTCAGGCTGCCCAAGATGCCGGCAGTGTGCGTCTGAGACCTATACTGATGACGGCACTTGCATTTGTATTTGGTGTTATGCCGATGCTTTTCGCAACAGGTGCAGGCGCGGCAAGCCGTATCTCTCTCGGCACAGCAGTAGTCTTCGGTATGGCTGTCAATGCAGTCGTCGGTACGCTCTTTGTACCAAACTTCTGGGAATTACTGCAAAATTTCCAGGAAAAATACCTGTCAAAAATTTTCAGTAAATCCGATCAGGTTAATGCCGCTGCGACAATAGACAATACTTCTGAACCGAGCGATAAGATCTAATATAAATATCAATTAAAGGTGTTCCGCCTGTCGCTACTCACATTCGCTCCGAATGTAGTGGTGGTGGGCGGAACATTCGTGTAAAGTGCGGTCGACGATGAGATGGCGGTTTGCCATCTCTGCGAGAGTCGTCATTTCATGAGAGACTAACACAATTGTTGTAGACTTCTTAAGACCGGCTATAATTTCATAGAAATGCTGCTCGAAACGCTTGTCAATATAGCTCAGCGGTTCGTCGAGCACGAGCAGTTCAGGCCGGGATATGATTGCACGGGCGAGCAGAGTGCGTTGCAACTGTCCTCCAGAGAGAGTTCCGATGGCCTGGTCGGCTCTTTGCTCCATGCCGACAAGCCCAAGCATTTCAGAAATACGGCTTTCACGTTCATGCCTGTTCACTGATTTTTGGCCGAGTAACCCCGAGGCTACGACTTCGCCAACAGTAATAGGGAAGTGAGAGTCTATCATATTTTTCTGAGGTAGATATCCTATCCTGAGACTTCCATCTCCATCTATGGTCTGATAAGAGACTGACCCGCGGTCTGGCTTAAGCAATCTGAGCATAATGCGCAGCAGAGTCGTCTTGCCTCCACCGTTAGGACCGGTAATCGCGATGAAATCTCCGGACTTAACCTCTATGCTGACATCAGAGAGGATAACGCGGCCCTCGCGTTCAAACGATATATCGCTAAGCGAGATAAGCGTTGAAGGTTTAGTTAGATGAGAGCTCATCGGCTATAAGATTTAATTGTCCAATCCAGTCGGCGGCAAGCGGATCAATAGTCACCATACGCGCGCCCAATCGATCATTAACCGAGTAAGCCTGGCGAGAGTCAAACTCTTTTTGGAAAAAGAACACTTTAACGCTATCGGCTATGGCCTTATTGATTGTTTCTTTCAGCCTGAGTGGCGAAATCTCCTTTGATTCCTCTCCGACCGCAATCTGCTTCAGTCCATAATCACGTGCAAAATAACCGAGTGACGGATGCCAGATTGCAAAAGATTTCGTGGGGGCACTATCAAGTCTTGCAGTCAAAGCCTGGTCAAGACTGTCGATGACCGCAGTTAGACTGTCAAGTCTTGTGCTATATGTATCGGCATTTTTTGAATCATATTTAATCATGGCCTGACCGATATTACTCGCAATTATCTTCATATTTTTAGCGGAGGTCCATGAGTGTGGGTCCGCTTCCATTTCATGGTGATGGTGATTGTCACCATCACTATGATTATGTGAGTGGGTGCCATACAGGCGCTCAATTCCGGTCGATACGTCAATAACACCGTCGCGGTTGCCTATGACAGTCTTTTCGAATGGAAAAGCGTCGAGCATAAAATATATATCGCTTTTCTCAGCTGCCGCGCGCTTGGACATTGCAGGGTCAAATGTTTCAGGATTTGCGCCACGGTCAAGGAGCGTGACTATTTCGCAATCGTCTCCGCAGATGGTTTCTACGAGGTCAGCGAGAGGGGCAATGCTGACAGCTATAACCGGTTTGTCCGTCGAATCGCCGTCGTTGTTTTTGCTGCACGATGCAGTAAAAATCATAGCGGTGGCAGACAGGGTATATACGAGTTTTTTTAACATAGATGTTAGTATTTTGATGCAAAGTTAAGATTTTTTTAGTTTGGCAGTATATCATATCGCAGAAACATCGTATATTTGCACCGTAAATCCGCTCTCAAAGGGCATTAGAAATAAGAATGAAATATGGGTGAATTAAAATTACAATTGTGGCGAAACGCCAAAGACTATATTTTTATCACTTTTGGCATGGCTCTTTACGCCCTCGGGTTCTGTGCATTCATTCTTCCCGAAAAGGTCGTGATCGGCGGTCTGGCCGGTATCGGCACTCTGATTTATTTCATGACTGATATACCGGTCGCTATCTCTCAGTATGCTTTAAATCTTTTTCTCCTCGCAATCGCTTACCGGATAGTCGGCAAGCAATTTGTAGTTGGTACGATTTATGGAGCAACGATGATTTCGTTTTTTGTTGGTATTTTCCAGCCATTGTTTACTCATCCGCTGACTAATGAACCTTTTATGAACGTTGTCATCGGCGGAATAATGTGTGGATTAGGGGTAGGCTTGACATTTGTCCATAACGGTAGCAGCGGTGGTACAGATATCGTAGCTGCAATGGTTTCAAAACACTCTAATGTGAGTATCGGCCGCATGATGCTCTACACTGACTTTTTCATCATATCTTCATCATACCTGATGTTCCACAATATTGATAAAGTGGTTTACGGATTCGTTGTGCTGTTTCTCGTATCATATATGGCTGACCTGGTTATCAATACTAACCGTCAGGCTGTGCAGTTTACAATCTTTTCGCCCCAGTGGCGAGAGATTGCGACAGCAATCAATAACGAGGCTCACAGAGGTTGTACAGTTCTAAGCGGCACAGGCTGGTATAGCAAGCAGGAAGTCAAAGTGTTGTTGGTGATGTGCCGTAAGATAGAGTCTGTCACCATCTTCCGAATTATAAAATCCATAGACAGCAACGCCTTTATCACTCAAGCCAATGTTAACGGTGTCTACGGAAAAGGCTTTGATGAGGTAAAAGTGAAGATGAAGGTCGATGATCCTGGAAAAGGCAGGAAAACGTTCCGCTTCGGTCAGGAATCAGTCGATAATACAGCTCAGACCGGTCATCCTAAAAGCATGGCATAGACCCCGTTCCACAATATTTGTTAATGCTGAGGCGGTCAAGCGTTATGCAGCTGTGTTCGCGCAGTGAGGGAGCGATGGAGTCCCATCGTGACCGAAACAAGCGGACGAGGATGCGTGACGATTGGCCGAGGCGATGGTAATTTATACCACGGATACGCCACCGGGGAGATGGAACCCCATCGCTCTTTCGTTCCATCACAAAAATTACTCGGAGATATGCGACCTCAGTGTTAGCAAATATTGGGGAACGTGGTCTTAACTTAGGACAATGTCTTCGAGCTGCTCTCGTGTCGGATTATGTGCGATGATTTTGCCGTTGGGGTCAAGTAAAAGTGAGCCATATCCGTCGTCAAGATGAAATTCATTTTTTAATTTGTAAGCCTGATTGCCTGAGACATTAAATTGCATGTCGGAAAACAGGCCGTCGCGCTTGACAATCTCTTGAAATAATCGCTCTGACTTATCGAAATTTACCGACAAAAGGTCAATTTTATTGTTTCCGTTGGATTTTAGCCATGATGTATAGTCATTGACTGATTGTCTGGACAGTCCGTCGGATGTAGACCAGAATGAGAGCAAGACATACTTACCGTCCTGTTCACATTGCAGGAG
>CAMWNL010000159.1 GCA_947175585.1 uncultured Bacteroidales bacterium
CGGTTGATAGCGTCTAAGGCATCCATGAGCCGACGGCGTTTTTCTCTGTCGGCAGGGTCACAGAAGAGTGACTGTTGAATATTTGAAGCGTTTGACAGTTCGCATATATGTATGCCGGCTTTTTTATATCCGTAACCGTCAAGATAAATAGAGCGCAGAGCGTCAATGGCTGTGGCTGTGACAGTCATTGTATCGGCTGACGGCTCGGCAAGAGAGCGATGGGCAGACGGAGTATATTGTCTGATGTCACGATTGAAAGCATCCGTATGGATGAAAACAGATAGAGATACGGCGCAAAGCGAACGCTCTCTCATGCGTCGGCAGACTGTGTTGGCAAAAGCCGCGACGGCAGTCGCCAAATCGTTGAAATCGGTTATTACTTTACCGAATGATCGCGAGCATGTCATCTGTTTCTGAGGGGTGTCATCAGACTCAAAATCTATGCAAGGTGTTCCGTTAAGTTCAAGCCACGTTTTTTCGCCCGTGATATTAACTGTTTTATCAATCTCATCTTTAGTCCAGTCTGCAAACTGAAGGGCGTTAGTCAGTCCGTAATCTGAGAGGCGTCGGGTAAGACGTCGTCCTATACCCCATACTTCTCTGAGGGCAGTCAGTTCTAATGCCTTGCGGCGTTTGTCCTCAGTGTCAATAATGCAACATCCGTTGTATCCAGGATATTTCTTGGCAAATTTAGCGGCAACTTTTGCAAGTGTTTTGGTAGGGGCAATCCCTAATGACGTAGGAATACCGGTGTCACGTCTGACTCGTCGGACAATAGAACGCCCGACGTTAGATAACTCATCGTCAGAAAATCCGTCAAAATGAAGGAACGCTTCATCGACAGAATAGATTTCAATCTCAGGTACAATGGATGAAAGAGTGGCCATTACTCTTGACGACATATCGCCATAGAGTTTGTGGTTGCCTGAAAAAGTCTCGATGCCGTACGCCTTACATGCAGCTTTGATTTTGAAATATGGATCTCCACGTTTTATGCCAAGAGCTTTGGCCTCATTGGAAATCGCGACTGCACATCCATCGTTATTACTGAAAACGATGACAGGCTTAGAGCGCAGAGAGGGGTTGAAAACCCTCTCGCACGATACAAAAAAATTATTGCAGTCAATAAGGCCTATCATAACGGACTGTCAGCGGATTGTCGGGCGATTTTTACGTGGTCGACGGTTATGTTTGATTGTATATGTCACAACACCCCATATCTCGAAGCGGTCGTCGGGAGTGACAAGGATAGGATCGAAGGACTCATTAGACGGTATCAGCCACACACGGTCACGTTCAAGCTTAATGCGCTTGAGAGTGAAGTCTCCGTCGAGGCAGCATACAGATAAATCACCGTCGGCAGGCTCGATTGAACGGTCGATTACGAGTATATCGCCGGCCTCTATGCCTTCTTCAATCATAGAGTCTCCGACAACGCGCCCGTAAAATGTAGCAGCCGGATGCTTGACCAGCTCGCGATTGAGATCGATAGACTCGTTGAGATAATCCTGAGCCGGTGACGGGAATCCGGCCTGAATGCCATTGTCGGCATAAGGCAGCGCCAACGGTTTTGAAATGTCGGCGCTGAATATGTCGATATGTGTAGTCTGATTCTTGCCTGAGGAGTAGGGCATAATCATTGAATTAATAGTTACGGGCGATGATTACGCGACGAGCCGAGGGCTTGCCGGTCACCATACATACACCGGGAGTGTCATCACCATCGAGAGGGATACAGCGTATGGTAGCCTTTGTTTCCTCTTTGATCCGCTCTTCAGTTTCGGTTGTGCCGTCCCAATGGCAGAGGAAGAAACCGCCGTCTTCGATTTTCTCCTTAAATTCATCATATGAATCACAGACATAGGTCTTGTCATTACGCATCTTAAGAGCTTTCTGATAGATATTGTTCTGGATGTCTTCGAGTAGACCGTTGATGTGTTCGGCGATTCCGGCGAGTGGGAGCACTTCTTTTTCGAGAGTGTCACGGCGCATGAGCTCGACTGTGCCGTTTTCGATGTCACGCGCACCAATGGCGAGACGCACGGGTACACCTTTAAGCTCATAGTCTGCAAATTTGAAGCCGGGACGCTTGTTGTCGGCGTCGTCGTATTTGACACTGATACCAAGTTCACGCAGGCGCTCGATGATAGGGAGCACTTTGTCAGTGATTGCCGCGAGTTGTTCGGCATTCTTGGAGATAGGTATGATTACGACCTGAATCGGGGCGAGGTGGGGAGGGAGGACGAGGCCATTATCATCGGAGTGAGTCATGATAAGAGCGCCCATAAGTCGGGTGGAAACACCCCATGAGTTTGCCCAGACATATTCAGGTTTGTTCTCTTTGTTGGCAAAAGTTACGTCAAAGGCTTTTGCGAAGTTCTGACCGAGGTTGTGTGAGGTGCCTGACTGGAGAGCCTTGCCATCCTGCATCATTGCCTCGATAGTATATGTGTTAAGCGCTCCGGCAAAACGCTCGTTTGCACTTTTTACACCCTTTATAACCGGCATTGCCATATATCGTTCAGCGAACTCGGCATAAAGGTTGATCATCTCGACGGTTCTTGCCTCAGACTCTTCTGCGGTTGCGTGAGCGCAGTGTCCTTCCTGCCAGAGGAACTCGGCTGTACGGAGGAACATGCGTGTGCGCATTTCCCAACGCATTACATTGGCCCACTGGTTGCATAGGATAGGGAGATCACGATAGCTGTGAATCCAGTTTTTATATGTGCCCCAGATGATGGTTTCAGATGTAGGACGAACGATAAGTTCCTCTTCAAGGCGTGCGTCAGGGTCAACTACGACACCGTTACCGTTGGGGTCATTTTTCAGACGGTAGTGGGTCACAACCGCACATTCTTTGGCAAAACCCTCGACGTGTTCGGCCTCGCGACAGAGAAATGATTTGGGGATGAGCAAAGGGAAATAAGCGTTCTGAACACCTGTTTCCTTGAACATGCGGTCGAGAGTCTGTTGCATTTTTTCCCAAATAGCATATCCGTAGGGTTTTATAACCATGCATCCACGCACAGCCGATTGTTCGGCGAGGTCTGCTTTGACTACGAGTTCATTGTACCATTGAGAGTAATTATCCTTACGCTTGGTAAGTCCTTTAAGTTCGATTGCCATTGTATTTATTTGAGTGACTTTATATTAATCTAATTGATTTATCGGATGGGAGTCGGTCTTAGAACAACCGTCCCAAAAAGTAATGCAAATTTACATATAAATTTGGAGATTCCACAAATTTTCGGTCATTGATACCGCGGTTTAAGCATATATCACTATAATATAACATCATTTCCTGTGGAGTAAGTCAATTTTACAAGAGTATGAGACGTGATTGTTATACAGCGTTTTATAAAATAACTGCAAAATTATGACTTTAAAATTTGGTCAAACCGAATTTTCGACGTAACTTTGCAGTGCAAAAAGGCGATTTAGTGTAGTGGCCTAGCACGCCGCCCTCTCACGGCGGAAACCCGGGTTCGAGTCCCGGATTCGCTACAACAAGAAGCGGACAACCCCCAAAAAGGTTTGTCCGCTTTTCTTTTGTTAATCCCCTTCCTATTATAGAGAGAGAAGAAAAATTAACTTGCTATGGGGAGGGAGGTTAGGTGGGGAGGGGTGAAAATTTCAGGCAAATAATTTGGCTGTTTGAGTAAAGTTTTTTAAATTTGCCGTTGAATTGCGATTCATTTATTTATTTATTAACTTTAAACTTGTTTTAAAACAATGGCTTACGTTATTACCGACAATTGCGTGGCTTGCGGCACCTGCCAGCCCGTATGTCCCACCGAGAGCATCTCTGAAGGCGACATCTATCACATCAACCCGGATACCTGCATTGACTGCGGTTCATGTGCAGAAGTTTGCCCCAGCGAAGCAATCATCGCCGGCTAAGAGATTCCTAACCGACAGAATTCCGTTCAGCCTCCGTTCCATTTCCGGCACGGGGGCTGAATTATTTGCATATCTCAGTAAATTTAATTAATTTTGCGCTGATTATGGCTGACAATTATATCGGGAACCGCATGGATGACTATCTGGCCGGAAAACTTTCCAGGCCGGCTACGCGACGGCTGACGCCATCGGGCGCCAAGCCGGGGACTCTTGTGCTCGCGATTGACCCGAAGCAGACGGTATGGATCTCGGAGGGAGCATTACTTGCGCCCGGAATAGCCTTGATTTCGACGCTGACGTCTGCCGGGGTGAAGACGCTTTATCGAGCGGATGAAGGGAAAGAGGGCGCGGAGCCTGCCATAAAATTCGGCGCCAGACACTACCCTCCTTATGCGGCGGCTCCGACGGCCGACGTCACAATCTCCATCACTGATGGCCAAATAAGCATTGACCAAGGACGCGCCACGATAACTTTTCCCCCGGAAAGAGCGACAGAGGCGGCGCATATGGCCTCTGCCCTACTCTCCTCAATACCCCTGAACGCAAAAATAGAATTATAAAAAACATAAACCTTAAAAAGAACAATGAAACTTGTCTACTCTGCCGCAGCTGCCGCCATTGCCCTGCCCCTGGGAATCACGGCACTCCAAAGCTGCACCAAAGCCAACGCCGAGGACTCAGAGCCCCGGCGCTACAACATTGTCTATATCATGACTGACGACCACACGGCTCAAATGATGTCATGTTATGACACCCGTTATGCCCACACTCCCAATCTGGACCGCATTGCCGAAGACGGAGTAAAATTCACCAACTCATTCGTGGCCAACTCGCTGTCAGGCCCCTCACGCGCCTGCATGGTGACGGGCAAACATTCCCATAAAAACGGATTTACCGACAATGAGAGCGGCGAACCCTTTGACGGCTCTCAACCGACCTTCCCCAAATATCTCCAACAGGCCGGATATGAAACAGCCCTCTTTGGCAAATGGCACCTCATCAGCGAGCCGACCGGGTTTGACACCTGGAGAGTCGTTCCGGGCCAAGGCGACTACTACAACCCGACATTCATCAACCAAGACGGCTCAGAAGAAATCGTCCACGGCTACCTGACCAACCTCATCACCGACATGAGCCTCGACTGGCTTGAAAACCGCAAGGACAAAGAAAAACCCTTCTGCCTGCTCATCCATCACAAAGCCCAACACCGCAACTGGATGGCCGACACCTGCAACCTCGCCCTCTACGAAGACCAATCATGGCCCCTGCCGGAAAACTTCTTTGACAACTACACGGACCGCCCCGCAGCCGCCTCTGCCGAAATGCGCATTGACGACCCCCACTCCATGGACATCGTCTACGAC
>CAMWNL010000160.1 GCA_947175585.1 uncultured Bacteroidales bacterium
GACCGATATGAGCGTACTCGCTGTGCGTCGACAATAGTCAAGACAATGGAATTACTTTTCCCTGTTCAGGGAAATGCGGATGCTTACCGCCGGAAATTATGGGATCATCTTGCAATAATGAGTGATTTTTCTCTTGATGTAGACTTGCCGTTTGAGCTTGTCAGCAAAAGTTCGCTCGATGATCGGCCTCAACTTCTGAGTTACGAACAAGGTCCGCTGGATTATCGACACTACGGTCTACTGTTACAGCGCACCATCGCTACAGCCGCCCAGATGGAAGAAGGTGAGGAGCGCGACGCACTCATCCTGCTTCTGGCTAATCACATGAAGAAACTTATGCTGACCGTTAATCCGGACGGTGTTGATGATGCAAAAATTTTTAAAGACCTGCGAATATTGTCACAAGGTGCGATAAATCTCAACCCTGACGAAGTATCTCTTCATGAATTCATCGCCGCTCCCTCTCCCACCGGAAAAAAGAAAAAGAAAAAATGATACTGAAAAGCGAAATATATCCTATTGGCCGCACTCTCAAGCCTCATGGCATCAATGGCGAAATCGCAGCGTCAGTTGAGAGCGACATCGATCTTGCATCACTGAAATGCATTGTGCTTGATATCGACGGAATATATGTGCCGTTTTTCATCGACTCTTTTCGGTCGCGCGGCTGCGAGTCTGTCTTGTTGATGATTGATGGCATTAAAGATGAAAATCAAGCAGCCGGATTATGCAACAAGGATATTTACGCTCTTCGCAGTGACATCGGTGATATCGACAGTGAGCTTATCGACGAAGACGGTGGCTTCTACATGTCAGATTTGATCGGTTTTACTCTCTATGACCAGAATGAGACAGAAATAGGTTCGATAACTAATTATGATGATTCAACGGCCAATTGCCTGCTTGTAGTAGAAGACATGGATAATAACACAAGATATATCCCGATTGCCGATGAACTTATCGAAGGAATAGATCCGGAAAATAAGACCATATCAATTAATATCCCCGAAGGCTTGCTTGACTTATGAAACTTTTCGACGAAAAAGAAGCAATATCATTTATCCGTGCTAATGTCTCAGCTCTACAATTGAGTGATGATGACATCCTCTCCGTAATCGATGCTATATTTGACTATTATGATGAAAACGAAGATCTTGATCTTGATTTCGATGATGCTGCAGACTCCGACGATGATGTGCAGGCTATCGTTGAATATGTGACTGAAGCCTTTGGTGATTGCGATTTTCCCGAGTCCCTTATTCAGGAAATCGTTAAGGCCGAACTCGATTACGAACAATCATTACTATAAATCTCTCCAGTTTTTACACTCATGAACTTTCTCCCCAGACTCAGTTATTTTGCGGTAGCATGCGTTTTATTCGGTTTTTCAACAACCGTTGCTGCAACTCCTGAACCGGATGCTGATCCGTTCGAATTAGATCTTGATAATAACATCAATTCACCCTCAGTGCCTGCAAAACGACAATCAATTGTCAAGGAGAGCATAGATCGTTTAAAACAGACTCTTGATAAAGCTGGCTTCAAAGCCACGCGGCAACGTCAGGGAGAGGTGTTGCGTTTCACTATCCCTTGTGGACGTTTGTTTAAAGCTAATGAGACCACTTTATCGAGCCAAGGCATCAATTATCTTGCAAAACTTAAATTTCCCGGCGAAATAAGTGGTAAATACAAGCTGCTCATCGCTGTGCATGCAGATGACACAGGCGAACAGAGCTATGCCGATGCTTTGACTGCGGCAAGAGCTAATGCGATAGACGATTTCCTGACACGCCAGATGCAGGGGATTGAAATCATAATCGTGCCTTACGGCATTGGTCATGACGAACCATTGGTGAACAACGACTCTGTGCTTAATCGCGCAAAAAACCGCCGTGTCGACTTCTACCTCGTCCCCACGGCTGCTCTATTCGCTAAGTAATAAGTGCTTTTTTTGATAGACACTTTTCTTTTCATAGTTAAATTATTAATTACGCCAAAATTAAGTATTAATATCTGAAAATCAAATTTTTCCGTTGTCTAAAAGAGAAATTTGGCGAGATTTTATAAGTAACGCTAAATGATGTCGACGATTTTTTGTAACTTCGCAAAAAATTGAACCAACTTTTATGGCCGATTCATCACTTTTATCACGACTCGACGGAATCGAAGCTCGATTCGAAGAAATAAGCACGTTGATTACCGACCCTGCGGTGATAGCCGATATGAAGCGTTACGTGCGTCTCACCAAAGAATATAAGGAACTCGAAAAGCTGACTGCTGCAACGCGCGCATATCGTGAATTGCTCGGAAATATTGACGAAGCTCACGCTCTGCTTGCCTCGGAAAATGACCCCGAAATGCGCGAAATGGCTCGCGAACAACTCGACTCTGCTACCGAGCGCTTACCCCAGCTGGAAGAAGAAATCAAGTTATTGCTTATTCCTGCAGACCCTGAAGACGGTAAAAATGCCATACTTGAAATACGCGGTGGCACCGGCGGTGATGAAGCTGCTATATTTGCCGGTGATCTCTGCAAGATGTATATGAAATATTGCGAAAGCCGTGGATGGAATGTCGCAATTACGTCTGCGAGCGAAGGTGCGGCCGGGGGTTTCAAGGAAGTCGTGCTTTCTGTTACCGGCGACGGCGTGTATGGCACTCTGAAATATGAAAGTGGAGTGCATCGCGTACAGCGTGTGCCGGCAACCGAGACACAGGGACGTGTCCATACTTCGGCAGCGACAGTGGCTGTGCTCCCCGAGGCAGAGCCGTTTGACGTCGAAATTAACGAAGGTGAAATCAAATGGGATACTTTCCGAAGCGGTGGTGCAGGCGGACAGAACGTCAACAAGGTTGAGTCAGGAGTCAGACTTCGCTACATGTGGAAAAATCCGAATACCGGTGAAACCGAGGAAATCCTTATTGAATGTACGGAAACCCGTGATCAGCCAAAAAACAAGGAACGCGCCTTAAGCCGACTGCGCACGTTTATCTATGACAAGGAACATCAGAAATATGTAGACGATATCGCATCGCGTCGTAAGACAATGGTGTCGACCGGTGACCGCTCGGCAAAGATTCGCACCTACAATTATCCGCAAGGCCGCATTACAGACCATCGTATCAATTACACAATTTATAATCTGCAAGCATTTGTCGACGGAGATATTCAGGATGTCATTGACCATCTGATAATCGCCGAAAACGCCGAAAAACTCAAAGCTGCAGAATTATAAATCCAACGAATCCTTAAATTATGAATACCCCACCCGATTACGTGCCTCAAAATGGAGGAGACAAATCTCATCGTCTGATATCGATACATACTTTAATTAGGGCGTTTTGTACATCATCAGAACGCTTTCCAGTAACATTAGCCTATCTCCTGGCATTTGCGGTGTGGGGTGTGATTGACTGTTGGATAAGCGACTACGTGTCTTTCTTTGTGAATAATCTGCGACCGGCTATGTGGTTTCTCACGACTACTGGCATGCTATTGTCGCTCGCTGTCAGTCTTTGGTGTGAGCATTATCGAAAACGGCATTATTACAAGGTTGTACAATGGATAGCCAATATATTGTTGTGGATTGACTTTGTGTACATTATATGGAGAATAAATAGTTTCACCAATAGTGAATACATCGCACATTTAGCGCTTATAACATCACTGATAGTTGCAAATATTTTTTTACCGACCATAAAGCACGCTCCGCGAAGACATAATCTGATGTTTAGTTTCGCGCAATTTAGTAATGTTATGGTTTCCGGCGGAATTGCAATTATATTAGCGTTAGCTATTGCTATAATATGTGTCACACTCGAGGCTTTGTTTCATATTTGGTCTTTTAGATTATTTACTTCATTAGAAATACTGTTTTCAGCATCATTAAGTATTCTTATTTTTATAAGCCGCATACCGACTTTCAGCGAGACTGTCGAACTCGTGAAAAATTATGAGGCGGAAAAATTTGTTGTTGGAGTAGTGAAGTACTTACTTCTGCCTCTTACAGCTATCTACACTATTATCTTATATGCATATGGTTTTAAAATTATCATTGTAGGTGAGTTCCCTAATGGTGTGATATGCATGATGGTGACGGCCTTGACTGCGACAGTCTACATGTTGCTTTTTATGCTCAAAGTGTTAGATAGTACTCAAGATGGAGAAGATAATCTTACTAAAGTTTCGTTGCGAGTATTCCCTATTGCATTGATTCCGCTGTTAGTGATGATGAGTTTTGCTATAGGCGAGCGCGTCGGACAATACGGTATTACGGTTGACAGATTATATGTAATTACATTTAATATTTGGGCGTATGCTACTGCTATATACCTCTTTATAACTCATTCGAGAAATATAAATTCAGTAGCCATTTCTTTTGCAGTAGTATTTTTGTTAACATCAATCATACCGGGATTAAACTATACGTCAATGGTCTACGACTATATGCAGAATAGCGTAATAAGTACTCTCGAAAAGGTTGGTTTCGACAAGTCACAATTTCCATTGACTCATAAGCAGTTTGAAATAGCTAAAGAAAAAATGGACGACAGTTCATGGGCAGATGTCCGGTCTAAATTACTTTATATTGACAGACATGACGATCATTCCTTAACAGAGGATATCGTTGGATTTGATATAACTACAGGTTACTACAGTTATGATCCGCTGTTTGAAAACGATAAAGATATTGTTGAAGCTACCGTAAACGCGATTGAGTTGCAATTCTGTGCCAATCCTGATGCCGTTGTAATACCTGAAGGTTACACCAATGTCGAATATATATCCGGATACAGATACAATCAGACAGTAGACAGTGAACGCCTTTTGGATTATCAACTCTCTGATGGATTGAAAATCACTCTGAATATGGACAGTATCCAAGTCCTGAATCCGGATTCTATAAACGACCCGTTAAGCTTTGTCATTGACCGGAAGTCTGACAGCTTGTATGTGGTTAGTTCAATTGAGTATTTAATTTATGATGATGAATTTACCGAAAACGGCAAAATAAGAAATATGGCCGTCAGAGGATATCTTTTTACACGATAAATAACTCTATAAATAATAATTAAATGAAACGTACCGAACTTGTTGAGAACATCCGCCATAAAGGCAGTTTCCTGTGTGTCGGACTTGACACAGATCTCAAAAAAATCCCGGAACATCTCCTTAAGGAAGAAGATCCTATCTTTGCATTCAACAAAGCCATAATTGACGCTACAGCGCCCTAC
>CAMWNL010000161.1 GCA_947175585.1 uncultured Bacteroidales bacterium
GCATGAAGCGCATGCCGGTGAATGTCTTGCCGATAGCGGGCAGAGTAGCATCTTCGCCGAAGGGAGCTGCTTCCATTTCCTTAGCGTCAAGCACGAAGGGACGGATAGAAGCGTGAGGACAAACGTAAGCACACTTGTTACACTGGATACAGTTTTCTTCGAGCCATTCGGGAACGAATGCAGCCACACCACGCTTTTCGTAAGCGGCTGTACCCTGCTGCCATGTTCCGTCGGGAATATTTTCGAAATCAGAAACCTTAAGAAGGTCACCGTCCTGAGCGTTGATCGGACGAACGATGCGGTTGATAAATTCCGGATCGTCGTTTGCAACAACAGCGTCATCAGGAAGCTGAGCCCAAGCCGGGTCAACTGTGAGCTGCTTGTACTCACCACCGCGATCAACGGCTGCATAGTTCTTGTCGACAACGTCCTGACCCTTCTTACCGTAGCTCTTGACGATGAATTTCTTCATCTGCTCTACAGCGAGGTCAACGGGAATTACCTCTGTAATGCGGAAGAATGCACTCTGGAGGATAGTGTTTGTGCGGTTGCCGAGACCGATTTCCTGAGCAATCTTGGTCGCATTGATGTAGTAAACCGAGATATTGTGCTCAGCAAAATAACGCTTAACCTTGTTGGGGAGGTTCTTGGCAAGCTCTTCACCCTCCCAGATTGTGTTGAGAAGGAATGTACCGCCATCGCGGAGACCGCGAGTAACGTCATACATGTGGAGATAAGCCTGAACGTGGCAAGCAACGAAGTTAGGAGTGTTTACGAGATAAGTCGAACGGATGGGCTCGTCACCGAAACGAAGGTGAGAACAGGTGAAACCGCCAGACTTCTTAGAGTCGTAAGCGAAGTATGCCTGACAATATTTATTGGTGTTGTCACCGATAATCTTAACAGAGTTCTTATTAGCACCTACAGTACCGTCAGCACCGAGACCATAGAACTTAGCTTCGTAGATTGATTCGCCGCCGAGAGCCATTTCAGCCTTGGGAGGAAGCGAAGTGAAAGTCACGTCGTCGATAATGCCGAGAGTGAAGTGGTCTTTGGGCTCGGGAAGAGCGAGGTTTTCAAACACGCTGATGATCTGAGCAGGAGTTGTATCCTTTGAAGCGAGACCATAGCGGCCGCCTACGATAACGGGAGCGTCTTCAGCGCCGTAGAAGCATTCTTTGACGTCAAGGAAGAGGGGTTCGCCGTTAGCGCCGGGCTCTTTTGTACGGTCGAGCACAGCGATGCGTTTTGCGGTTTTGGGCACAGCAGCGAGGAAGTGCTTTGCAGAGAAGGGACGATAGAGGTGAACAGATACGAGACCTACCTTCTCGCCATTCTTCATCATGTGGTCGATAGCTTCCTGAGCAGCCTGGGTTACAGAACCCATAGCGATGATGACGCGGTCAGCATCGGGAGCACCGTAATAGTTGAAGAGATGATATTCACGGCCGGTAATCTTTGAGATTTCAGCCATGTAGTTTTCAACGATGTCGGGCACAGCTGTGTAATGACGGTTGCAAGCTTCGCGATGCTGGAAGAATACGTCACTGTTTTCAGCCATACCGCGAGCTACGGGAGCATCGGGAGTGAGAGCGCGTTTGCGGAACTCAGCGAGGGCTTCACGGTCAAGCAGCGGAGCGAGATCATCGTTGTCGAGCATCTCGATCTTCTGAATCTCGTGAGATGTGCGGAAGCCGTCAAAGAAGTTAACGAAAGGCACGCTTGACTTGATAGTAGAAAGGTGAGCAACTCCTGAGAGGTCCATCACTTCCTGAACAGAACCTTCGGCGAGCATTGCGAAACCTGTCTGACGAACAGACATCACATCCTGATGGTCACCGAAAATACTCAAAGCGTGAGATGCGAGTGTACGAGCTGAAACATGGAATACCGACGGCAGCAATTCACCGGCGATTTTATACATGTTGGGGATCATGAGGAGCAGACCCTGAGAAGCTGTGTAGGTGGTGGTCAACGCACCTGCCTGAAGCGAACCGTGGACTGCGCCTGCTGCGCCGCCTTCTGACTGCATTTCCTGCACGAGTACTGTTTCGCCGAAGATGTTTTTACGGCCGGCTGCGGCCCATTCATCGACATACTCAGCCATAGTCGAAGACGGAGTGATGGGATAGATAGCGGCTACTTCCGAGAACATGTAGCTCACGTGGGCAGCGGCCTGATTGCCATCACAAGTCAAGAATTTCTTTTCTTTACTCATAACTGTAGTTAGTGATTATATACGAAAATTGATTTGTTCAATTTTTTTATTTCATGGGATTCTCATCAAATGAAAATCCACGCGAAGATACAACTTTTTCGTCTCATTTCCAACTGATGGCTAACGAAATAATTTTTTTAATAATTTTAGGCCGCGCCCCATAATATATATTAGCGCCCGAACGGGCGATTATATATGCAACATACTATTTTGACACATGACAATAAAATAAAATGCTCGTCAAACATAAGTTCGGCAAGCATTTTGTTTTTTAATCAAATAAAGTCAAATCTTCAGCGGACAAAGACTTTATGAGCGCCTGAGGGAGTAGTCAGCACATAGATTCCGGCAGTAGGAACATACAGCGACGCGCAGCCGTCAGCACCGGTTAAAGCCGTGACAAGCACTCTGCCGTTCAGATCACACAGCGAGACATCAGCTCCGGCGCGACCTTTGTATGCGACACACCGTCCGTCGACGGTCACCGCTTCAACACTATCGACATCGACATCGCCGATACCGGCATTATCGCTAATGTTGACAATCTGCTCGTCTGACCAATCAGTGCGACGGCCGTTTACATCTATCGCACAGACTTTATAAGAGTAGACATCAACGCCTTCAATGAGGCTGTCAACTTTATAGTTGCAGACATTGCCGACCTGCAGCGACCCGTAGCCGGGAAGAGTTCTGAAGCCTCCGCCAGTGGTCGTAACAGTCAAATCATCAATAGCTACATTACCAAGACTCTGGTTGAACACCAGACGAACCTGTCTGACGCCTTCCGGTATCTCGCCGATTTTATGGACGGTACCGGAATTTCTTGTCGGAGCTATAGTTTCGAGCTCTTCCCACTCCTCGCCGATCAGCGCCTCGACTTTAAGCACCGATTTCGCGTTTGTTGAAAAGCCTTTCATCCAGAATTCTATACCGGTGATATCCGCATCATATAGACGGCTTACAATACCTGCGCCGGTTTTCGATAACTTCAGCGAAGGAGAACTCTGTCCGAAATAGCCGGCATCGGTGAAGACCGCTCCCGCACCACCTGTATAAGTCCAACCCTCGGGCAGGACAGCCATTCCGTCTTCGACAGTCGAGAAATCAAGGGTTTCACTTTCACTCTTGTTCTCGCCCATGAATGCCTTCACACTTAGCTCATAACCGACAGCGCCGTCAGAGGGCAACCACGCGGCTTCAAACCATCCTTCGCCAAATTCTGTCGGCTGAGCCACTACGGGAACCGTTGTTTCACAGCGGCCACCAGCCACATTGAATGTTATGAGGCCATCATTCTCGGCGATATCGGTGATCGGCAGCGACAAACCCTTACCGCCCCAAGTCTTCATCGACGGTTCGGTATCGTCAGTAAACGATGTCACACCCATCGAGCCGGGGAATGCATAGTCAGCCAACGCCTGATAATAAGCCGTGTAAGACAGAAAATCACTGAACGCCGCCCAACTGCCTCGCGCCTCTTCGATATCGACGTAGTTATGCTGCTGATTAGAATTAACACTGTTTCTCTGCCAAATCAGAGAGTTATAATCAATGTGCCATATCAGCATGCCATGACCGGGAAGATATGTATCCCAACCGACCTGCTGACGGTTTTCGAGCAGAAAAAATTCGTTGACGTTGCCTGTGGGGATGATGCATCCGCGGTTGCTCAGATTAATAGCTTCAAGCGCAATCGAGTCAGGGCCTTCGATGATGACCGGATCTAACCAGCCCAATGCGTTACGCTCATAAATCGAATAAGACGGAGGTGTACGTCCGTTATTGTTATACGATCCCTGGTCAAGCACATCCCAGCTTCCGGGTGTCCATTCTCCCATCGAGCCTGTGGTGACATATAAATCGGGCAGACCGAGAACATGGGAAAACTCATGGACAAACGTTCCGATGCCACCCGGCACAGATCGGTAGAGATTATCCCTCTCAAGCTCATTTGAGCAGGCATATTTATTGACCGTGACACCGTCAAGATTCAGAGTCAGATTACCTGACTCCAATGACCACTGGTGAGGCCACACAGAGTCTTCAGTTCCGTAAGAAGCCTCACCATAGCCGGCATAGAACACAAACACATTGTCAACATAGCCGTCTCCATCGAGATCATACTCCGAAAAATCAATTTCTTCATCAAGACCTACACAGGCATCATAAATCATTCTGGCAGCATTCTTATCGTTGCCATAAGCGTTATTGCCACCGTAATATGCCATAGGATTAGGCAATGTGACCGGCCCGTATACATCAAATTCGGGAACAAACTGACCCGTCGACGCATCTATAAAATAGTCTTTCGCCGAGCCGGTCGCCTCATATTGGTCAAAGCCTTCACGATTAAGCATATCTACGAAAAATTCACGGTCACACTCTTTCGAAAACTTCACGTCTTCATACTGGGCAAGAATAACAAGCCCTTTCAGTTCGGAGCGACCAAGAAAAGCATCGTCCATCAGACCTATGCCCTGACTGCCTGAGCGCGAAGATATCTGAGACACCGACATCTTTGACATTGCATTTCGCGTCTCAAGAAGATTTGACACTCCCGACATATTTATAGCCGAAACCACGCTTTGTTCAGCGGCCGTCAGCTTCTCTCCTGCCGCTTTAACTTTTACCGATGTCGGCCTCAGCCGGCCTTCATCACCGAAGTCGGCGTAACAATAAAAACCGTTTGCATCACGGACTACAGGAAAACCGTCAGAAGTCATTACGATGTGCGAGCGTTCGTCACCGGTTTTTCTTAGCGATATTGTCGATCCGTCGGGCTGATTGAAAACAAGCACTCCGCGCTTGGCCGGAACTGCCAACATTGCCGCCGGCATCATCGCCGTCAGCAGTGCTACAATTATACTTTTTTTCATTTATATTTAAATCAGATTTTAAAGTTTGAATCTGTCACTGCGCATTACTGCGACAACAGATTGCAAAATTAAATCATTTTTTCTTTTTCCTACTCTCCGGAGCCGTTAATTTTGACTAATTTTAAAAGTTAAAATAC
>CAMWNL010000162.1 GCA_947175585.1 uncultured Bacteroidales bacterium
AACTCTGTGCCGGCCGGATATTTCCAATTTTTGTGGCGGTCGCGTTTAAGCGGCATGGCAAAAGACGAAGTAAGGCGCACATCGCTTGTCGGGACAGACGCGCCAAACGCCGCGTCTTCCCGATAAACGTAACAGTGCTTGCATCCCTCACTTATCTTATGGCATCCGTGCCAGGGGTTCCACATTGGCATAATGCCGTCAGACTAAAGGTTGTAGGTTATTTTGTGAGATTAGCTTCGGAAATCTTTTGGTATGTATTGTCGATACATTTGGCGCAACGGGCTTTAGAGCCGGGTATGTATGGTGCAATCACCCGGGCAACCGCTCCGTAACCGCGGCCGGTGAGATATTCGTTCTCAATGAAATCAGGATTTGCGGCCGACTCGCTGTCGACTGTAAGAGGTGTGTAGATATCAATGAAGCCGGTGTTTTCACTTTCAAGGGCAAGAGCCTGGATCATTTTGTTGAACGGCACTGTGAGAGAATCATTCAGCTCGCTGTTGCCTCTCGGAATGAGCGACATTATTTCAATGCGTGTCTGCGAAGCCGGAGCGTAGGCGCGTATCTTCTCGATAAGAGCTTTGTAGTCGGTGATGATTGCATCCATATCAGCATCCTTTGAATAAAGCGGCGCTACACCGACATAGAGGAGTATCTTGCGAGGAGCCTGCTTATTGCCGTTGGCCGAGAGTATCGGCTCTACAGCGTTAATCCAGTTTTTCATGCCCATGCCGCCGTAACCCCAGCCTGTGCCGCGGTTCTTTACGTTAGGATTGTCAAGGAGTTCATGCCACTCGCCGCCATGAATCATTTCATCGCCGATAATTAGAACATCGGATGACTTCACAGGGTATGAGCTGAAATAGGTGTTTCTCATGCCGAAAGAGTTATTGGAGATTCCTCCGTTGTCTTCGACCATCTCGGGAGTGTAAATCGAGGTTAATCCTAACAAAGGTGCGATTTTTTCAAGCCAGATCGCATAACCCTTGGAGGTGATGTGGAGCCCGTCGTATGAGATATCCTTAGTGACGATTCCGGGCATATCATCATAGAGGTTTATGAAAGTGGCTCCCTGTGGCTCGATGAGATCCTTTACAAGAGCATTAGTGGTTGTAATCTTCTCAAGGGTTCGTAGTCCGACCTCGCTGGGCAGGATAGATTGCACGAATACCTGAGTCCGGGGTGAACCGGTGCGAATCAGTCTTACCATTTCTGAAATTCTAGCAGCTACGCTGTCGGGCTGTCCGATCTCCTTTGAGCCGAGGTCGTTGGTGCCGATGCCGATGAAGACTTTCGCAGGCTGAAGGGCGATGACTGACCCGATATTTTCTAAAAGCTCAAACGTGTTTGCTCCGGAGTTACCGCGGTTAAGTACCTTTTGTTCTGATCCGAGAGCTTCCCACCACTCGTGCATGTTGGTAATGGAGTTTCCGAAGAACACGATAGTGCTGTCTTGCAATGGCAAAGCTTTGAACTGATCAAAACGGTGCTGACGGAAGGGCAGGTCAGCCTTTGCGGCTATTGTAACCAGCATTAATGTTAAGACTGATAGAAAAATACGTTTCATAAGGTTTGTTATCGGTTTTTAGTTTAAGATTATCTTAGATATGCAGCAATAACGCTGCAAGTGCAATTTTAGATAAAATTTCTGAGATTTCATAGCCTAAGGACTTAAAATTTGTGGTCTGACGTAAAAATTAAGAGTGCGGGGATATTTCTCACTGCCAAAACAAGCAGCCATAATGATTGTTGTATTTTTAATTTAAGTTTATGTTTCATCACTATAATACACTATTATGAGCCTCTCGAACAGAGTACGCCACTTTTTTCACGTGGTTTCAAATGTCAGACCGATCGTGTGGATTTGTCTTTATGTGGCGCTCACGCCTATTTTTGCATTAATTTATCAGGCATTGCCTGACGGACAATTCCGCATACCTGACGGTGGCGAAACGGACTACGGCTCATGGCTATATTATAGTATTGTGACAATCACGACTCTCGGTTTCGGTGACTACACACCGGCTCACGGTATGGCACAAAGCGTGACCGCGATTGAAGTGATGTGCGGTTTGATTATCCTCGGACTCTTCCTGAACGCCGTCGGTGCAATGAAATCGGAAATCGACGTTGAGAGCGAGGTCGAAAAGCAACGACGTCTCGAAGAGGATCGTCAGAAACAAAACCTGCTCAGTAATATCCCGGCGACAATGCACTCGATAAATATATTTCTTGCCTATTGTTACGCGGTGACGACACCGCTTGACCGCCGCGAGGATGAAACACACTACAATCCAGATTTCAAGTTTGCGGATATGGCGGATATGTTTCAGCCTTCGGGACTGCCGGATGATAACACGTCACTGCCGGCTGTGCAGCGACTGCTGAAATGTGCCGAGCGTACAAGTCTGATGCTCGACTCGCTTGAAAACCGTATAAATCTGATGCAATGGCCTGAATTACTTGAAAATTGTTTTGGTTTTGTGGCCGATTGCGAGATGTTCACGTCGGCTGATCAGTTCCTGCTGACGTCGGCATCCGACGGCCGTGAGCAGATTGCATCGATGATTAAAGATTACACCGGAGCACCCGAAGAAGCACCGTCATCTCTCCAACCCGAGGTCGAGCTATATTACTTTATCAAGAAGACAGCCGCCCAAGCTCTTAAACTTGAGACAATTTTCTCAGAAATAGCTTCGGAAAAATAACATCTTTTGAACTTTCAGACTGCTCCAAGTGTTTAATATACAAAGTGAATGAAAGCCGGGAGCGGTGGTCGTCAGAGATCGAAATCTCCAAGCTGTTGTGGGTGAAATTACCGCAGACGTCTCTCCTCAGATGCAAGAATTGCACTCTCGGTGATGCTTAAAAAATATATATCTTTGCTCAACGTCAACATCGGCCCATAGCCTCCGAGGCTCCGGGCCGTTTGATTTTTATAGTCACTTTCAACTCAATAATTTTCTCGCTTGATTGATTTTGATTATTTTTGCAGTAATATGAACACTCTGCAACTATACATATCGAAATCTGCACGCGAGTCAGCCCGTGTAGCTGAAATAAATCCCTCGGACGAAGGACGCCGTGCGGCAACAGACATGAAAGCCGCCGTCGCGCTCATTGACTATCCGCCGTCAGCTAAAACGGTCTTTTTCATCGTTGCCAATGTACAGGGAGGCTATGCCATCCACATTGTACGCACCATCCCTCCCACAAAGCCCAACCACCTCGATGCCACGATTTTTATAGCCAAGGATCTTGACATCATGGCAGAGGATCTTCAGGAAGTGCTCGAATCTGTCAGCGCCACTGTGCTTGCCAAAGCCGTGACGGAAGAAGATATGAATCGACTTCGTCATCTGTTCAGTCGTGAATATGATTTGCGTGACAAATCGCCGCGCATCAAACCTTCGCGTGGCTCAGACTATGCATATCTGTCTTATGGTAAAGACTATATCTCGCTTGCGGAAATTCTCGCAGAGGGACTCTACCGTCCGGAGTGGAGCGACTATAAGGCGGTCTGTCTGTTGGATGAGACCCTGTCTCCGCTTCCCAATTCGATGACTGACCTCAACGCTATCTCTGATGACAGGCAGGATGACGAACCTGAAATTGAGTCTGCCGATGAAGAGCCGCGACGCCACAGCGGAGCACCGGTCAGCTATATTTTCTCCATACCGGTTTCAATGCCCGACGGAAAGTCGGATCTCGAATTTGAACTCGAAAGCACCCGTCCTATTCAGCGAAGCCCTATTGACGGTTATGCTGTGTCGGGAAAAATCTTCGAGGGGCCTGAGCGAATCAACCGTCTGCGCCGTTCTGAAGACAAGACTCTCTATGCCCGTTTCGAAAAATGGATATGGGGAGCGGGAGGTTTGCTTGCAGGTATTTTGATTATGGCAATTGCAGGTCTTTTCAGTGACTCCAAGTCAGATAGACCGGCCGCCGCTTACCAATCTTCTCAACAGACAGCTGAAGCCATCGGGTCAACCGAAAGCAATCTCACAATCTCTGCTGAGGAGCAGTCTAAGCCGTCACAACCTCAACCGTCAGAAGCCACCGCTTATCTTGACAATAATCGCATCTGGCGTCTCGATGACATGGAGAAAATCGAAGGTCTCCGTGGTTTGTTCGACGATCTCAACAACTATCGTTTTGAAGAAATCACCGGCAAGTGGTCCGACTCACTGGGCGCATCTAAAAACTTTGCGAAAGTTGTTAAAGCGGCCGAGAAATCCGTTTCTAAAAAAGTAGATCCTCGTCGTCACGCCGATCACAGTCCTGCCTATAATCGTGAGGGCGATACAGGTATCGGCTGGCTCGGTTATACATTCTGGATCGATCCCTGACCAATCATCTCAACAAATCAATTCACTCCCTATAAATATTTTTTATCATGTTCTCTGGAATCGTAGAAGAAGCAGCGACAATTACCGCTGTAACCCATAATGAAAGTAACGTCAATCTTCGTGTGAAATGTTCGTTTACCGACGAACTCCGCATAGATCAGTCTGTAGCTCACAATGGAGTCTGTCTCACCGTTGTGGCTCTTCATCCTGACAGCACATACGAAGTGACAGCCATACGCGAAACTCTCGACCGATCAAATCTCGGAGATTTGAAACCGGGCTCGACAGTCAATCTCGAACGTTCGATGATGATGAACGGCCGTCTTGACGGCCATATTGTGCAGGGTCATGTCGACTGCACCGCCGAGTGTGTCGACATCCAGGATGCAGATGGTAGCCGCTACTATAAATTCGTTTATGACATAGATCCCTCGATGATCGCCAAAGGCTATATGACTGTAGAAAAAGGCTCGGTCACTGTCAATGGCGTAAGTTTGACTGTATGCGATAGCGAGCGACAGTCATTCCGCGTGGCGATCATACCCTATACATTCGAGCATACCAACTTCCGGGAGCTCAAAGTAGGCGACCGCGTCAATCTCGAATTTGACATTATAGGTAAATACCTCGCCCGACTGTCAGAACTCAAATCTTAATAGGTAAGATAAATCCACATAAAAGCGCAAAGATGGCATTGATACATCAACTTTCATGCCTCTTTGCGCTTTTCAATATTTTTTACACTTTTATGCCATAATATCACTTTTCTATTAAAAAAAGTTGTAACTTTGCGGCCATATTTTAAGTGTGTTAAGATGAAAAAGTTTTTATTTGTGGCTTTAGCGGCCGTCTCCTCATTATATGCCTCTGCAGAGGG
>CAMWNL010000163.1 GCA_947175585.1 uncultured Bacteroidales bacterium
GCCTTGATGTCGCCAGATGACCTGATGATCCGGCAGTATGATTCTGATTATAATTTGATAGACTCTGTTTTAGTTCCGGATTTTCATGGTGGGAACTTCAACACTCTGTGGGATAACGCAGGTAATAATGGCGTGTTTATGATGGCGGATACCCTTTACACTCTTGTGCCGGGCGAATTGCGCCCATTGGCTGTTCTATCGAGAGGTGACTATGCCCTTACTCCTGAAAAGGACGAGGAGATATCAATAAATGTCATCATGAATGGTTGTGATGAGTTAGAGTTGCTTAAGCCGTTTATATTAGCACGCAATGTGCAATTCACTGATGGTAAAATGCTTCTTACCACAATGACCAATGGCGTAAAACATTCTGACCTATATGACTGCTCAACCGGAGGAATGCTTTATCGTTCGGAATATGACAGTCTCTCGAAATCAAGTTTCATGGTTGTTAAAGATGATTCGGGCAATTCTTTTGAGGTCGAAGGTATATTTGCCAAGGATGGTAAATGGTTTGGGTTCCTTAATAGAGATGGAATGAATATCGCTGAGGATGCTAATGACGTTATAATAAGTTTTGAAATTTAATCAATTACTATTGCAGTTCTTCGATGAGAAGGAAATGCGTTGGCTGAAGTTCTCGGAAAAAGATTAGAGTTGATTGAGATGGATTTACAAGGATATTGGTGCCCCTCTTATTCCAATGGAATAGTGGGGCATCATCTTTATGATCTGTGACTACGGTGTCGAGGTGACAATTGTTTGAATGTAGCCATTGTTTTACGCGTTTTAGCTTTTCTTCACCAAGACACTCTACAAGTGGCTGTCCCGGAGTGAACCGGGTCGCGACCAAATCACCGTCCCATATAGTACTGACATAAAATTCAGGAGCTGCTGTGGCGAGCAAAATGCGATGGCCAGCCTTTTGTTGCCGGTAAATTAACGATTTGACTGATGAGTTGACAAATTTCAAAGTCTCCTTTTTGAAGTCATTGAGAATTTCAGTATAGGGATATAAGGTGGATAGGATGACAGCTTTCATCTCATTATGTGATGAAAATCCGGCCTTGCGTCGAGCAATTGCATAGACGAGCGTAGTCAATTGCCTGATTTTAAAATGTGACAACAGATAGCGGATACCACATGAAAGATATATTTTCAGTGTATTACCGTTGATATATGTGCCGTCAAGGTCAACAACTGTACACGGATTTGTTGCTATTTCGCATCTATCGACCATGGCATTCTGATGAGAGTTGAATTGTGATACAGGAAATAATCAGGCATACATAGTGGTCTATCTGCTGTAACGGTGATTGCCGCACACCTGACTTCGATATCGGTTCGCATCTCTTTTAGTTTAGATATGACCGCGAGTAAAGTAGCTCCACTGTCGACGGCATCATCGACCAGCAATATTTTTTTTACAGAGTCATCCAATGTCGGGATCTCAATTGTCGTATTTGTCATGTGGTCTGACCGACGGATCAGTCTTTTTGCATCCCATATCCTCAGTCGGTCACGCAGAGCAAGCGGTATAAGCTTAATAATTTTTGCAGCATGTTTTTTTAACGAGAAACCTGAGGGCTTGTGAATGTTTATTTTAGTTGTGGCAGCGTCATTCCAACCATATTGGAGCAGATAGCTACCACCGCGAGGTATGGCAATGACCGTATCCGGTTTAAAACCTGAATTATCGACTGCCGAACGCAGTTTTTTGCATGCTTCAGAGAATGATTGCCAATCTAATGATATTATCTTGAAGTCAGTCATGACAGTCGTTTGATAAAAGTTAAACCCATGTATGATATCAGTGCTCCGATACGATTTTTCATACGGCTATTTTTGTCTGTCAGTATAGACGCTCTCAAGTCTCTAATTGTGGACATAAGAAATTCAATAGATTCGTTGTCATCGGGTTTATCTCGCAATAAAGCCAGAAGCAGATTATAATTGGCGCTAAAATGCCGGTTTAAAGCTGCTTTTCTTATTTGGGGATCGTATGAGTATCTGGTTAATATACTTTCAGTCACTTTGATTATGTCTCTGCGGCCGTCAGACCAACTGTTGATGAAACTTTTAGGGTGTTTTCGGTAAAAGTAGACAAGCTTATCGGTGATTGCAACCTTGTCGGCCGCAAAAAGTAGTTTATGGAATATTTCCAAATCCTCGTACCATCCGTTATAGAACCGAAGATTATCAAACAATGAGCGACGGAACAGTCGCCAGCATGCCGAATTATCTGTTCCGGTTTTCTGGTAGAGGGTATCGATACAGAGTTGGTGTGGGTCAACAATTCTTACTACCGGCTGTCTTTGACCCTGATCAGGCTTGGAAGAAGCGTAAGCTGCGCGTCCGATTGTTATGTCTGAATTGTTGGCGGAGGCTATTTCATAAAGATGAGAAAGTGCATCGGAGTAGAGTTCGTCATCTGAGTCAAGAAAAAATATATAATTGCCATGAGCTAACTCAAGCCCTAAGTTACGTGCGCTTGACAATCCGCCGTTTGATTTAGAAATCAGCTTTACGCGACTATCTCTTTCAGCATAGCTTCGGCAAATTGATTCGGAGTCATCTGTAGATCCGTCATTGACAAGCAGAAGTTCCCAATCAGAAAATATCTGATTGGTGACGCTCTCAATACACTCCTTCAGATATGTCCTGGAGTTGAAGACCGGCACTATGACTGAAATTTCCGGCATAGCTACTTTACTCGTACTGATTCCGACGGAAACGATTCGTTGTTTACGCGATTTAATGCAGTTACTACATAATATCCGGGCTTTTTGACCGGGAGTGTCTTGTCGGTGGTGACCGCTATGATTTTTGAGGCGTCCTCCAGGTCAATTGTCTTGTCAGAGTCAAAACGGTAAACGACAAATCTTATGCAATCATCAGTGCTGTTAATGCAGTCAGCTGCTGACCATTTCAATGATCCCTTATCATAATGAAGGTCATAGGGAGAATCAGGCAAAGAGGTCGAAATCCAGGGATAGGACGGCGGTAGGGCCGGAGAAGCATGATGATTGGTTGCAAGAGAATCTGATACACCACCGAAATTTTTAGTCACGGAGTAGCTCGGCCACCAGCAGCTACCCTGAATGTTTTCTGCATTGCGGGTCATATCAATCTTGGTCTTAAGCTGAGTGGCTTCTGTCGAGGAGTTTATGTCACGCTTGTTCATTGTCACTTCGGTGTGTTGTCCTATATAAACATGACGGTCAGACGCATTATTGTTCCACCAGTCAACGAGAACGATATAGGATGCACGAGGATGCTCCAGCTCCCAGTAGAGCTGTGGAATGAGATAATCAATCCAACCTTTTTGTGCCCAAAGAATCACATCGGCATAAAGGGCGTCATAATTTTCGAGACCGTTTGTATCGCTGCCGCGTTTGTCATTCTTTTTGTTACGCCAAATGCCGAACGGACTAACGCCGAAACGCACCCACGGCTTAACGTCTTTAATCTTCTGATATACGCTTTTTATCAGCTGGTTGACATTATCGCGCCGCCAGTCATCACGCTTTTTCCCTTTGCCGAAACGGGCATAGGATTTATCATCGGAAAATTGTAGGCCTTTAACCGGATAGGGGAGAAGTAATCATCAAAATGGACTCCGTCAACATCATAACGGGTCACAATATCAGTCACGATTTTTTCAATATAAGATCTATTCTCCGGATTGCCAGGGTCAAAATATACCTTGCCGTCATATTTGACGAAGCGCTCAGGATGTTTATGGTAGATATGACCGGTGGGAACTGTCTGCTTTTTCGACGCAGTCACACGGTATGGGTTGAGCCACGCGTGTAGCTCCATGCCGCGAGCATGGGCTTCCTCGATGATATACTGTAACGGATCCCAATAAGGATCGGGGGCTTTACCGCCATCAGTCAGGTAAATGCTCCACGGTTCGTATTGACTCTTGTAGAACGCATCAGATTGTGGACGCACTTGAAAGAACACAGCGTTGATACCGGCTTTTTTTAGAAGATCAAGCTGATTGCTGATATATTTTTTATTGGCCTCTGTAGACTGGCGTTTGTACTGATCTTGAAAAACAGTGTGAAGCCACGCTCCGCGAAATTCACGTTTAGGCGGATTAGCAGCATAGCATAGCAATGCTAACGCAACGGTAATGACAGCAGTTATAAATACACGTTTCATAATCTACAAATTTACATATAAATTCGGAGATTTCTACACCGACAGAATAAAAAGGAAAAATACGATGAGTGGAAATGCTTTTCGAATTCAACTTTGGGTCTTAAAGATCATGTATATGGATGGATTTGGAGGGTAGAGAATAATAAGTTAATTTTGCAGGCCAAAATTAACAATTATGAAATTATCAGATAAATTCAAATCCATTAGAACAAGGTTTAAGACTATTACGTCAATGCCGGCTTTTCCTGTACTGCTGGCGCTTTGTGCAGCACATTCTCTCAACGATCTGCTTCAATCAGTAATTACGGCTGTGTACCCGATGCTGAAGGCAGAACTGAATCTCGACTTCTCTCAGATCGGACTGATAACACTTGTCTATCAGATTTCGTCATCAATTTTTCAACCGGTTGTAGGATTTGCATTTGACAAACGTCCGTTTATCTATTCGCTTCCGATGGGAATGGTTGCTACATCAATCGGCATAGCAATGTTTTCGTATTGCAGTTCGATGGCCGGGATATTGATAGCGGTATTTATGGTAGGAATCGGGTCCGCTACTCTGCATCCTGAAGCGTCGCGAATCACATCTCTTGCCGGAAGAGAGCGGCGTGGTTTTGCGCAGTCGATATTTCAGGTTGGCGGAAATTTTGGCGGATCCATAGGTCCGCTGCTCGTAGCTCTGATTGTAGCTCCGCATGGCAGACATTACGTGCTATGGTTTCTCGTATTCTCGACGCTTGCTTTTGCGGCCATGAAACCTATCGTAAAATGGTATAGCGGATATCTCAGTGATGTAAGACGACATCCTGAATCACACACAAAGAGTCTTGCTCTGCCGCTTTCAAAGAAGAAGACAATATTTGTAATAGGAGTAATAATGGTGTTGATATTCTCGAAGTATGTATATATGGCGTCTTTGTCAAGCTACTACACATTCTATCTGATGCAGAAATTCGGAATTTCGGTCAAGTTATCCCAGATTTTCCTATTCATATTCGTAGTGTCAACAGCCGC
>CAMWNL010000164.1 GCA_947175585.1 uncultured Bacteroidales bacterium
GTGTAATATCGCTCATATTCAGTCAAAAGTATTTTTGATTAAGATTAGAGAGTAATTCTTTTGTCAATTTGATACAGGCCGAGTCGGCTATCAGCGTGTCACAGCCGCAATAAGGGCAGATTGCCGTTACGCCATGCTCGGCAAAGTTCTCGACTTCCTCCGCCGCGAAGATACGTTGACAGCAGATACAGCCGCACTCTTCGGCCGCTTTAATTTCGTCTGTGTTGTTTGAGGTGTGGAGATGGGCGTCACGCAACTTGTCATCGACCTTCTCAATACGGCCTTCGGCATTGACGGGATAACCTTTGGCGATGTAGCGGTCGGCGCGCAGCGTGAACTCGTAGCCACGATAGAGAAAGCGGACTGTCTCCGCGTCGCCGCCTGCGACTATCGTCGCCTGAGCCACAGCGTCACAGTCCTTGTCAGTAAGGCGGAACGAGGCCACTTCGCCATAGCGCTCCACCATGTTGAAGAAATAATGCTTACGCGCACCCTTTTGTGCCTCGAAAGTATATGTCCGAGAGTAATAAAACTTATTCATCATCTACTGTTAATAAATTATTTATCTGCTGAGATAGGACGGCGATGCCTTCATCGGTGTCAAGACGGAGATCGGGGATGTAGGTGACGGTGTTGAAGCGTCTGAGATGCTCATCTGTGATATGTGAGTCGATGGTATCAAGCGTAAACCACCAATAGACAGGCTTATCGCCACGCCGGATGTTAGCTCGCTCGGCCATCTGTCGCGCCATCGCCACCTCGATGCGGTTAAGATAATAAGTGAAGACCGGACTGTTGTTACCATCTTTACGCGACTGTAAGCGAGAGCGTGAATCACCAAGCACACGCTTCATACTCTCCCACACGGTCCAGTCAGGGTTTACGAATATACGAGGACAATTGATAACGCGTGCCGCTACCAGACAACCGGTTTCCAAAGTAACTACAAGGTCAAAGGGCTTGACCTTGCATCGGCGCTCAATGCCTGCGCGAGACTTCTCGAGCGACTCACCATGGACATAAACCGCCACATAATAGCCCATTCGTTTCAGGCAGTCATACAGTTCCTTGACATTCGGACTATTGTAAGGCATGAAATAGTCGGGGACAATCAGGATGCGCTTCTGCGGCGGTACGCTCGTCTTAATGCTCTCACATGCGCGGACTATCGCATCACGCAGCACGTTGAGCTCGCGACGGGTGTGGAGTCGTTCGAGAGGGAGGGTATAATCACACTCTGCAACTTTTAATTTATTACATGACTGTCCGTTAGACATAGGCACACCAAAGCGCAGTCCCAGAACGGTAAGGTCACCGAGCTTCACCGGCTCGATGAAGTCGCAGATTTTATTGAGATTAGAAATATCCCTATCCGGCAGATTTCTTATAGCCTCATAGACTTCATCAAGGGGAAAAGTCAGCTTATCGTCAGCAAAATCACAGATAAATTTTGCCAAGCCGACGGTATCACCGTCAAGGTCGCGGTCAACCTCAGCCATGCGCGGATAGCGCTCCCAGAACTTCCCGATATAATCGGCAGAGGTTATCAGACCATAGCGTCGGAAGTATTTCCAGCGGCGTGTATGCTCGACTCCGCACGCAAGCACCGTCTCCATGAAACCGTCCTCATAGTCATGTTTATCAGCAAAGTATTGGCTTGACAAGTCGCGGTCAGCGTAATACTGCTTCTTCCACGGCCAGTCCGAGTAATACACCGGATTAATGAAGAGCACATCTTTATGCTTTATGCCTCCTGCGAGCATCGCCGACTTACCGAAAACGACTATCGCATCAGGCGCACCCCACTCGTAATCAGTACACTCATCATTAATTCTCTCTGATAAATCATTTAAAAGCAAATCGATGTCAAAATCCTCCTCATCATTGAGAGAAAGCGTGTTATCTTCATCGCGTAGCGCCGGTTCATCTTGTTTGGGTGATATGCCGCGACACAATGACAGCTTTACGATGCGAGTCTCTCCGTCAGCCCAATGGTCACGCACTTCGTCAGTGCCATCCCATTTCAACCCGGAACACGTTGATAATTGCTCAAGCTTCCGTGCAGCAAGTTCTATAAGCTTGGCGTCCGTCAAATCCTCGCCATCATGCTCAGCGCTCACAATTGTCTGAAGATCCACTACTTTGACAGCATAACTACCGGCTGTCTCTATAGCCTTCTTAAGAGCTACCATCGCCTTGTCATCAGCATACCAACCGAAGTCAGGCACAATCATTATTTTTGTATTTGAAGATAAAATCATAACGACCCAACTATAGTAACTCTCTCAGAAAAATTCAAAATACTATACAGAAAAATTATTCAGTAGCCGAAGCCCGAGGACTTTAAAGATGGATCGGGAGTCGCATCGCGGTCCGGGGTGAGGATTGAGGCGATGTCACGGGCGAGGGTATCGGCAATAGCTATATAGCGGTCGTCGAAGGCCGCGACAGCCCAGTCTACGCGGAGTGTAAAAGCGTTGCAGTCGCGTCCGGCGCCGATGCGCATGGCTGCGTTTTTCTTACCCACCGGAAGGTAACGCGTGTCGCGTTCCGACCCGAGGCCATAGCTTGCGGCCATATCGGCCGATAACTTTTCGTAGAGTTCATCAAAACGCGGCCTGTCAATAACGGTCGACGTCCCGGCGTTGAGCTTGGGCTGGATAGCCGTGACGAAGTGGAAGGCTTCGGGATGTACCGAGTCAGCCGCGATGACAAACACCACCCATCCGCCACGAGCCACACGGAGGATGTCGTCGACATACCGCCGCTCGACAGCGGTCATGTCATCATCGACCAGATAGTAGCTGCGTGGCGCGTCGCTGTCCTCATCGCGCTCCTTACTGACGTAGTTGAAGCCACCGTAGAGCGCCGTGTAGTAGGCGAAGTTGCCCATCGCCACCTCACCTGCAGCCGACGGCGCCACTATCGTCACGGAGCTGCCGCGATCGATGCAGCAGCCATAGGCCGTTTGCCCCACGACCGGGATGGTCTCGATGACAAGGCGGTCGTGGGGATTACGGTCCGACGGCACGGCCGATGCCAGATTGCGCAGGCGGAATGAGTCGGAGTGACGCACGGCGTCGATAATATCCTTAGTATCAATTTCCTGTAAAACCTGTATGTCAACGGGCGACACATAGCGCGGCACGACGCGATATTTAGTATATCTGTCCTGCTTGCGGCGGAAAGCCTTCATCAGCCGACTCTTGTAGTCGTCGAGCTCGCGGCGGCGTTTGTCTTCGGCGATAGCGTCAGAGAACCCGCCACCCAACAGACCGGCCGGCACGGCGAAGATGGCGATATTGACTATGGCGCACATTATCTTGAGCACACGTCCCCAGAAGGTGACGGGCGCATATTGCGCAAACTCGCCCGGATCCTCGATATAGCCCATAAACGACCACAGCAGGGCATCCCAGTAGTTGCGGAACACCTCGGGCTGCGCCGAGTGCTCAACAAGATAGAGTAGCAGCGACAGAACGAGCGTAGCCGCCACAAGCACCTGTAGCGACACCCCCATCTCATGGCGCGTCGACTTCACAGCACGCCAAAACAGTCGGAACGATGCAAATCTCATAGACCCACGATGACGATAAAAATCAGAGTTTTATTCCATGTTCTGATATCATCTTCTCAACCCAACCCTCGTCATCATCGTCAAGATTGGACCAGTCGGGATATGCCAGAACGTCTTTAACCGTCTTCTCTCCGTCGACCTCGCTGATTATGCGTACCAACGAATCCTGGAGTGGGAAGCTCTTCATTATCTCATCAGTTTCTTCTCCGTAAGCGTTGACGATAAAATATGCCGCTTTACGGATTGTATCATTGTCGATATTACAATTATGGCACTCAACACCGGTCAGTATATCGATAACAGGTACGATGTTCTCCTCTTCCTCTTCGATCCACTCGTCGAGTGTCTCGATAGCCTGATTCATCAGTTGATCAACAGGCTTACCAAAGAGACAGATTGCCCGATAAGTGTCATTCTCGTCATCGCGCATAAGGATGCAATCGGAATTATAGCTCTCCAATTCATATTTATGTTCAAGAACAGCCGCCGGAGTTAGCGGAGCTTCGAAACGTTTCAGACGAATGATAAATATCGGTTTGGCACGGTTTTCAACCATCTCTTCGTCTTCCTCATCTTCCTCATCTTCGAGTTCTTCGTCGTCTTCTTCCTCTAATTCATTGAGGTCGATATTTTCTTCGAGTTCTTCAGTTTCCTCAGCCTCTTCTTCATAATCTTTATCTTTACGAGACTGAGGCATACCTAATTCCTCCTTGAGTTTTCGGATAGAATCCAGGGACGACGATTCCTCAGCTTTCTGATCGGAATAAGAAGCGAATGCCGAACTTAATTTCTTAAAGATTCCCATAAAATATTATTCGTTTAAGGTTTTAAAAAGTTTTGATAGTTTCGTATAAATTTCTTAACCATTCAGCGTAAAATTATCCTCTAATACGTTGATTAACAATGTAGGTACACACCCCGATGCGTCCACTTGCAATCAAAAATGCAGTGCTATTTACACGGACGCACCAGGGTGTGTCCCTACATTTCGCTGAAAATCAATTAGATTCATTCGCCGAATAGTTACTCATATTCATGTCAGCAGTCAGACATTCCATAATCTGCCCGATTGTAGCGTCTTCCTTGATAACGACATACTGATACCAGAAAGTTTCTCCATCGCTTTTCTTGCCATAAGAGCAATAATTGCGATTTCCTTCTCCACTTATAGGTGTGATGTCGAAAATTCCGGGATAAAGCAAATTCATCTCATTACGGAACTCTGCCCGTGTCCCTTTCAGAAAACCCTTGCTAATCTCTACAATTTTATCTTCAGGGATGTTACCAATTATGCACCGGCGATATTGCTTGCCTTGGATTTGGATTCCTATCGCAAATTCATTAAAATGAATGAAGGTCTCGATTATAGACTGCTTATTTGTATATCCCATATTACAGTGAAGCCCTTTTTTGATATTGATTATGTTCGCTATCTGGGCTGCACGCCATTTGTCTACGAGATCAGCAATGCGGAGATCGTTAAGTTCTTTAGACGGTACATAGAGATACTTGCTCCCGAGGCTGACATCCACACCTTTTATAATGGCAACCAGAGCCTCAACCATACCGATATAATCAATGATTATAGCTTTTTTATAATCATTTGT
>CAMWNL010000165.1 GCA_947175585.1 uncultured Bacteroidales bacterium
GCGACCCCAACCTTGGCAAGGTTGTGCTCTACCAACTGAGCTATTTTCGCATTTTTAATGTTCGTTTTTGCTTTTGCGATGCAAAGTTAGGGCTTTTATTTGTAACTGCAAAATGTTTTTGAATATTTTTTATCCCAGTTTGTCCTGTTGAACTTGTGGTATAGACTATTTATTATTGATGTTCAGATAGTTAATAACGTAATATTTTCTTCATCTCATGCGTCGTCAACCACTGATGCCAGGGTGTCAGAGTATGGGACTGAGCAGGCGGACTATTGATTCCGCTGTCTTCTGAGTGTAGGGACGTTTACGCCATTCAAAGGGGGTTATGCGTGTCGATTTCTCCAGATCATCTCTGAATATTTCTGATAATTGAGCATTGACTTCCTTTGAATATATAAATACATTTGATTCGAAATTACATTCGAAACTGCGGAAATCAAAGTTGGTCGATCCGACTGATGAAAATTCGTCGTCGATAATCATGGTTTTCGCGTGGAGCATACCCCCCTCGTAAAAATATATTTTTATACCGGCCTGCAGTGACTCGGCGATATAAGAGTAGGTGGCGTAAGTCAGCATCTTCGAATCACTGTGACGTGGCACCATCACTCTTACGTCGCCATGGGCGAGGGCTGCGACCTGCAGAGCCTTTAACAGACCCTCGGTAGGCAAGAAATATGGGGTCTGAACGTAGACGCGTTTCTTTGCACTTGCAATCGCCTTGTGAAACATAAAGGCGATATTGCTCCATTGAGACGTAGGCCCTGACGTCAGCAACTGAATACCTGCGCGCGGCGCATTGACTTCGGGCGTATATATCTGATTGGTATCGTTTTCAAGCAAAGGTTGCCCCATGAAGTTCCAGTCTATGGCAAAAGAGAATCTGAGCGCTCTGACAGCCGGACCGGTTATGCGCAGATGTGTGTCGCGCCAGCGGTCAAATTTTTTGCCGCCGTCTATGTATCTGTCTGCGATGTTCATACCGCCTATATAACCGATCGATCCGTCGATAATACATATTTTACGGTGATTGCGCCAGTTGATGCGCGTACCCAATTGAGGAAACGATACTTTAAGAAATGGATAGGCCTGCAGACCGTCTTGCTTCATCTTTTTGAAGAAACTTGACTTCACCTTGAATGATCCGACGTGGTCGTAGATGACTCTCACTTCGACCCCTGCTTTATGACGTTCTACCAGTATGTCGCGTATTTCCCGACCTATCGCATCGTCTTCAAATATATAATATTGTATATTGATAGAGTGACGCGCATTGCGCAGGTCGCGTTTGAATGATTCGAATTTTGATGCGCCGTCTGTAAAAATCTCTACAGTATTGTCCGGATAATAAGGCGACGCCGCCAAGGTGCCGGCGAGATTTATCATCTGAAGAGACTCGTCTGTCAGATTGAGCGAGTGTTTGTCAACATTGGGCGATTTTTCATATTTACGCAGCTTGCGACGGTTACGTCGTGAAATCATGCGTTTGTTCTTGATGCTACGCCCGAAAAAAAGATATAATATTATCCCGACGATCGGAAGAAGAAACAATACCGTTACCCATGCCAATGACTTCAACGGGTTTCTGTTCTCCGACAAAATAACACCGATGATAGTGACCGTAGTCGCAAAATAAATACATATAAATGTATAGTAAACCCACGGCATGTTGAAATATGACGATACAGCTTCAAACATACCTGCAATTTATGAAAAATATGATAAATAATGAATTTTCAGGATGATAATTTTAAGACTTTTAACATTATATTTTTAATTTTTAATATGAGGTTAGGGAGTGGACAGTCAGATCTACAATCTGACTGTCTGCGGCAGGGGCGATTTAAAACACTTTATCACCATTGTTGACTGGCATCGACGGTTGAAGCAAAACGCAGGCTCCGTTTGTTTCTGTGCCGAGAATCCTGACTTCGCTTTTCACTGAACCGATGTGCATTGATGGGAGATTGACACAGCATATAACCTGTTTGCCAATCAGCGATTCCGGCGTATACAGGTCTGTTATCTGAGCCGACGTGGTCTTCACTCCGATCTCTTCACCAAGGTCGATAGTGACCTTGTATGCTGGTTTACGGGCGCGCTTATTAATATCGACAGCGATGACTGTGCCTGCTCGCATCTCGACTTTATCAAAATCTTCGATAGTTATTTCCATAATATTCTATGGTTTATGACGTTTTATACTGTATAAACGAGGATGAACGAGTATTTCTTGAAAATTAGTTGCACTTCAATTTAATATCTCAAACACCTGAGACACGAAATGACGGAACTCCGGACTGTAATGGATGTCGCAGGTTGTGCAGTGAGTTATATTCTCAACCTGAGTGCCCATGTCGTAGCGAGTTGTTTCACCGGTGTCGCCTTTGTAGAGCGTCACTTTGAAAATCGGATAATCGGTGCGTCCGGAAGCCTCTTCTTTAGACAGTATGATTTCACAAGTCTTTTTGACAAAGAGAGAATCAGCAAGTGAAATCAACTCTTCGGCAGAGGAAGTGGGAAGTGTACTGTCCGGTTTGTTTTCAAATCGGGCGACAGCGTCTCCGTTATCTATCAACACTATACTGCGGCTTCCTCCAGCCTTTGTCGATACTTCAACTTTAATAGAATCAACCCCTTCTCCAAAATCCGAGGAGGCTACGCAATCCGATTTTTGATTGACCGTATTACATGCGGCAAACACTAACGCGGCTATAGATGAGATACCTATTATGTACTTTGTTTTCATTGTTACTTTTGATTTCAAAACTCTTTATTTTTATGTCTTTATGTCTTTATGTCTGATATCCCATACTGACCTCATCCTACGGGCGATACCATGTGACTGCGACAAAGTTAGTCAAATCGTCCCGATTATACAAGAGTGTGACTCGGTGATACTGTATAGAAGAAATCTTTAGCTTTAGGTGTTATAACCATTCTTCTGTTTTTATCTTTGTAAACATACTTAAAACAAAATTATCAACGAAAAAACAGAGAAAAATAAGGAATACAGTGCCTTTTTAAACTCTGAATTTTGCACGATAAAAAAATAATGCTTAAATTTGCACTCCGAATTGTGGAATAATAAACAAGATAATAATATAAGGCAATGAAAAGAACATTTCAACCCTCTAACCGCAAAAGAGTTAACAAGCACGGTTTCCGTGCAAGAATGTCTACCCCTGATGGCCGCAAGGTGCTCGCTCGTCGTCGCGCTAAAGGCCGCGCTCGTCTGACTGTATCAGATTCAATCGGTGGTAAGTAATTTCGAACTCTGAGCGAGTCGAAGAAATGATAAAGGCTGTTTCATTCCTGAAGCAGCCTTTTCTGTCGTATGACTGATAAGTGTGGCGATTATTGTCTCATTCCGTATCCTTGCTGTTTAAGAGCTTCAAGCATCTTGTAGTTCATTGCTTCCTGATAGTAGCTTAGAATTTCGCCGATCCAGTCTTCATCAGAGGTATTGCCTGAGCGATTGGCATGATATTCTGTAAACTCTCGATCATAATCGAGAAGCTTTTCGGCCATATTATCAGTGCCATATTTATCCTTGAAAATCAAGAGATCTTCGCTTTGTTTGGGTTTCAAGTCCGGTAATTCTCTCGGTACTCCAATTGTAAGGGCGCATACTACGAATACGCCTTTGGGCAGCCCAAGCACCTCTGAGATAGCTTTGGGGTTGGCCGTACGGGCATACCCGATAGGGCAGGTCCCAAGTCCGCGGGAATTGGCGGCGACTATGGCGCTCATCATTGCGAGTGAGGCATCAATAACACCGACCATAAGTCCGTCTGCCGTATTTTCAAATCCGGGATTGGACATACCTTTGGCTTTGGCTGCTACAGATATTTTGTTATAGTCAGAGAGGAATATGAATACGCGGTTGCATGTTTTGAGTTGCTTTTGACCGACAATTGCTTCAAGTTTGAGTTTTATATCTTGATCTGCAACTTCTATTACGGAGTATTGCTGGCCGTTATAACTTGTAGGAGTGTTCCTGATAGCCTCGCGGATGAAATGCAGGTCTTCTTCAGAAATTACGTCTCTCTCGTAACGTCTTATGCTTCGGCGATCAAGTAAAGTTGTTTTTACAGACTTTTCCATGTTTATATTTGTTCGTTAAGATTAGTATTGAAGAAATCAGATAGTTTCACGACCGTGGTGGAAACTATTTTTAGCGTTACTTTTGACTCAACTAACAGACAGCCTTTTGCAGCCGCTCTGCATGGTCTTTTGCCTCGGCATAGAAGCGATCCGCCGCTTCTTTATCGTCGGGATTCAGAAGCATCATGCCGAAACTTATGATCGGCTCTTGCCAGTCGAAACCGCAAAGGTTGCTCAACGAACGGAACTGAGGTATAAATGCATCTATGTCATAATGCTGATAACCGTCAGGAGAGTACGCCGCCTCAGGTGCGCCTGCGGTAAAGGATATTATAAGTTTCTTTCCGTGGAGCGCTGTCCCTGTTGAACCGTACGCGAATCCGTGGCTCAAAACCTGTTCGAAATAGCGTCGCATCAACGACGGCGCGCTATACCACCAGAAAGGAAACTCAAATACGACTGTCTCAGCCTCCACGAGACGTTTCTGTTCTCTTTCCACATCGATGTTAAAATCGGGATATTCCGCGTCGAGATATACGATTTCAGCTTCCGGAACGAGACGATGAAATTCATCGAGAATGGCACGATTTGCCAATGAATGCTTATAGTCGGGATGGCCGGCAATAACAAGGGTCTTACTCATGTTTTTTAATGTTTAATTGTTTAACCGTTTATGATGTTTAGAAGTTTAAATTGTTTAAGGTGTTTAAGAATTCTGACTCCCGTTGAATTTAATCAATTGACCATCTTAAACAATTAAACTTTCTAAACAAAATATCTCAAATACTGATTGAAGAAATCAGCTAACTTTACAACAGCTTCAGACACGAATGGTTCTTTATCATACATATCTACATGGGTCGCTCCTTTGACAAGATATAATTCCTTTGGTCCGTTATCTGCGTCGTAAGCAGCCTGACTGAACGGAAGCGTGTCGGCCTTATCTCCGGCAATGAGCAGCAATGGGGCTGTCATCATAGTTCCGAGATTCTCCCAGGGATAGAACTT
>CAMWNL010000166.1 GCA_947175585.1 uncultured Bacteroidales bacterium
ATGTCGTCGTCAAGAGTGTGCCAGGTCGCAGGAAAATTGCCTGTCGCCCCACTGCCGTGTTCTATTATATCAGTAGTCGGTATGCCTGCCTTAATCAGAAAGACATGGTCATCTACCACACCGCCGCCGACTTTGTTGATAAAGATATCTCCGAATCCGAGAGTGTTGGCTTCGCTCCAAACCTTTACTGTCGGAGTCTTGGCGTCGGTATGCGAGAGCATCTCCCGATGGAATCGTGCGTCTGTGCCGCCGACCATGTCGAGCAATATACCGTAAGTCGGACGACTGACATTATTGTAAGGCATGTTTTCAACCCAATACTGTGTGCCGAGACACCAGGTCTCATCATTATTGGTGAAACCGCTGTCATTGCCATAATCCTCAGCATCGGTAAACAGTATGTCTACACCGCAGTCAGGTGACTTCATCCCGAGATTTCTCGCAATCTCAAGTATCACCCCTACACCGCTTGCGCCGTCATTAGCGCCTGGCACAGGCTGAGAGCGCTTTTCTTCGGTCGACTCCATATTGGCCCACGGACGTGTGTCCCAATGCGCCACAAGCAGTATCCTGTTAAGCGCCGGAAGGTTGTAACGGGCGAAAATATTATTGATAGGCAATTTATCTCCGTTAAAGGCGGTCACCACAGCCTGCTGTTCGATGACAGTGTCAGCTCCAAACTGACGAAGGCGATCGACCAGATAGCGGCCACACTCGTCGTGAGCGGCCGTGCCCGGAACACGGGGGCCGAATGACACCTGATCGGCAATATACTGATATGCACTATCTTTATCAAAAGCACCTAAAAGCGTGGGCTTAGAGGCGTTATCTTCCGACTTCGCAGTGCTCCCGGCTGAACCGGTGCATGAGCAGAAAATCGCTACAGTCGTTAGTACGGCCGTCAATGTTAATGAGAGTTTTTTCATTTTTAGGTTGCTTAGAGATCGCAAAGTTACGAAAAAGTTACAATCCTGCAACTATTTAATTGAAAATTCTTCAATTATTCCCAACATTATTATTTCATGCCATGGAAAGAGTCCATCAGTGTTGTGATTTGTTGATATTCTCGATGACGAGGCCGGCGAGAGTGAGACCGAAGATGGCAGTAATGTGCATCAACGAACCATTGATTCGGGCTTTGGCAGAAGGTTTGGGACCATCGCAGTCAGCCATGACCTCAAGCGGCTCGTCGCTCACACTCTTATTGGCAAGGAGTTCGTCGCTATAGACGCAGAGAAACTTGCGCCGAGGCCAACGGTACATTTTTTTAAACCGCTGACGCAGCGCACGAGCAAGCGGACAGCCCTCGACATTACGAAACTCGGCGACCTTGATGCGCGTCGGATCAAGTTTCAGAGCAGCTCCCATCGATGAAAAGAATTTAGCACGAGACTCAGCAGCGCGCTCAATAAGGAGCACTTTGTCTTTCAGCGAGTCAATAGCATCGATAATGTAGTCATAACTGTCGAGATCAAAATCGTCGGCTGTCTCAGCAGTGAAGACCTCACAGCGCGCGTCAATGACTGCCGACGGATTAATAGTAAGCAAGTGGGACTTAAGAGCCTCCACCTTCAGTTGACCGACAGTCGCGGTCGTTGCCATAAGCTGACGATTGATGTTGCTTACACTGACCCTGTCACAATCAACTATGGTCAGATGCTTGACACCACTGCGCACAAGACTTTCGGCACACCATGAACCTACCCCTCCGACTCCGAACACAATCACACGGACCGAAGCCATACGCTCCATCACCTCGTCACCGAGCAGCAGGCTCGCGCGACTGAAGATTTCTTTTTCGTCTATCATCATTTAAAATGCGTTACGTTCGCCGTGGACGGCGTTGATAACAGTGCGTACAATTATCTTGAGATCGAGGAGGAAGGTCCAGTTTTCAATATACCATACATCATACTCGACGCGGCGCTCCATCTTCCAGAGCTGGTCGGTGATACCGCGATAGCCGTTGACCTGCGCCCAGCCGGTGATGCCGGGTTTGACGATATGGCGCGCCATGTACTGGTCAATGAGTTTGGAGTAGTCTTCGGTGTGCTTGAGCATGTGAGGACGCGGACCTACAATCGACATATCGCCTCGCCACACATTAATAAACTGCGGCAGTTCGTCGATACTCGTGCGGCGCAATATGTCGCCGAGGCGTGTCTTGCGTTTGTCGTTGGCCGTGGCCTGGCAGGTGTCGGCGTCTTTGTTGACATGCATCGTGCGGAATTTGTAGCAGTTAAACGACCGACCCTCATATCCTGTGCGCTTCTGCTTAAAATACACCGGTCCGGGAGACGTCAGTTTTATCGCAATCGCCACAGGGATATAAATCAATGGATATAATGTGCACAGAAATATGGTCGACGCCACTAAATCGAACGCTCGCTTAACTCCGGCGTTGAAAGGATTCTTGAGAGGGTTACGGCGTCCGGCAAGCACGGTGATCGCACCGATGCGGTGAAGTGTAAAGCCACGCCCGAGCGAGGGATCGGCCGGAGGAACGAGGAAAAATTCGGCGCAGTTGTCGTCGGCAATCTTCACCACGCGCTGCATCGAGCGACTGCCCTCGTCGGGGAGAGTGTAATATATCTGGTCGATTTTGTTTTCGACAACAAAACGCCCGAGATCGTCGATGGTGCCTGAATACTGATTGCTGTATTTGAACCCATCGGGACACTTTTCATCAAAGAAACCAAGAGTGCGGTAGCCGAAACCTGCGTCAGAGTCAAGCTCGTCACGCAGACGTTCAGCAGTGCGGTTGGCTCCGACTATGGCGACACGGGTGAAATTGAAACCGCGGCGACGATAAGCTTTGACCAATCGTCGCGACACGATGTTCCACACCGGGAGCGCCACTACCATCATCGCATAATAGATCAGATAAAACGACAATGGTATCGGTGTACGGGCCAACAGTTCGCACAACGACAGGAAAAACAAAGCGTGGACGCCGACATTAATCAGACTGTCGGCGACAACGCGGTCAAGCAGAATCGTACGGTCTTTGAGACGCAAGCCCCTGTTTCTGACCAGTATGGCCATATAGCTCACACTGACCATAACCCACATCAGTCTAAGGTCATCAGCGGCAACATCGGGAAACAGCCACAAAGCCAGACCGAATATGAGATTAAACAGCAGCAGGTCACTCAGGCTGTAACACAGCCTGAGATAGCGCCCGAGACGGATGCGACGGTTATCAGCTGACATTAATATCTATAAGGTGCGGTATTAAAGTTTGCTGTCGATAAGTTTTACTTTTTCGTTGATCATATCAATATCAGCCTTGATGCGCTCGATCTTACGCTGGAACTCACGCAGCATCGAATCACCTGACTTACTCTTTGATGACAGGAAACCGAGATTGTTCTCGTAGGTTCGGAGTTCGTTGCGCTTGGCATCGGCAGCGCGCAGCAGTTTCTCGCGCTCGCGATAGAGCTTATTGGCATCGCCTTCGTTTTCGGCAACGACTGACTCGAAGCGATTCATGCGCGCACGGTTTTCACGAGCATTGAGTGCGTCGCGCAACTCATTGACCTTGGCACGGTAAGCCTCATACACTTTGTTTTTATCGCGGAAGGGGACATGACCGATCTGCTGCCACTCGTCCTGAAGGGCGCGCAGACGGGCAAGAGCTTCTTCGCGCGGCTGCTGAAGGTCAATTTCACCGAGACGGGCTATGACATCGCGCTTTGCCTTAAGATTGGCTGTTTCAGTCTGGCGGACGTCAGAGGTGGCTTTTTTCTTCTGCTCGAAGAAGTAGTCACATGCGCTTGTGAAGCGATTCCAGATAGCGTCGCTGTTCTTTTTGCCTACTGTGCCAATGGTTTTCCACTCTTTCTGCATCGCCACAAATTCATCGGTAGCCTTGCGCCAGTCTGTGCTGTCTTTAAGCGCTTCGGCGCGGTCGGCAAGAGCTGTCTTCAGTTGATAGTTCTTGGCATGCTCCTCGTGAGTCTTGGCAAAAAACTCGGCTTTAGCAGCAAAGAACTTGTCGCAGGCCTCGCGGAAACGCGCGAAAAGCTGATTATTCATCTTGCGCGAAGCAAAACCAAGTTTCTTCCATTCGGCCTGTGCTTCGATGATAAGTTTGGTCATTGCGTCCCACGCACCGAACGATTTCAACGAAGAATAGTCGAGAGCCTCGATGCGTTCGCAAAGAGCGATCTTACCTGCTTCGTTTTCAGCTTCACGGGCTTTACGTTCTTCGAAATGGGCCTGATAGCGTTTGTTGATTTCAGCAGAGGCATTTTTAAATTTGTCCCAGATCTCGTCGCGGATTTCTTTAGCCACCGGACCGATCTGGCGCCACTTGTTGTGGAGTTCCTGCAGACGACGGTAAGCCGTAATCACGTCGGCTTCAACTGTCAGACCTTCGGCCTCATTGAGAAGGAGCTGCTTGCTGTCAAGATTCTTCTTGAAGTCATAGTCACGCAGCTCTTTATTGATTTTCAGATTATCGGAATAACGTTCGCGAGCTTCCTGGAAACGCTTCCACACACCGGTTTCCTCGGTTGCGGCTACATCTCCGATAGCGTTGAACTCATCCTGCAGCTCGCGGTAACGCGCAAATGTGCGGTTAACGTTGTCTGTGTCATCGGCAAGATTGACTATCTCGACGATAATTTCATTTTTACGGTTGAGGTTAGCGGCGCGGAGAGCGTCCTGCTCGGCAGCGTAGGCGGCTTTTCGCTCGCGGATATCGTTGAGTAAAGATTGCAATTCAGTTTCTGCGGCATCAGGATTCTCGACGAAATCCTCAGCCTGATTGCCCTCGGCAATCCAGCTTTCACGCTCGAAGTCGATTTTATTTTTATGAAGTGTGACATACAGCTGACGCAGACGGCGAAGTTCGTCGCCCGACACCTCGGATATCGGACGCTCAGCCAACTCTTTCACACGGACGAGCAGCGATTCGATTGTCAGTTGAGTGTCAGCCGCGGCCTGCTGACCGACAGCCTCGGTCATCTCATCTTCAGCCAACGCTTCACCATCAGCAACCGATGCAGCCGATTCTACTTCTGAACTCTCAATGGCGCCTTCAACGGGCGTCTGCTTCAAGGTCTGTTCC
>CAMWNL010000167.1 GCA_947175585.1 uncultured Bacteroidales bacterium
ATTGTACACCACGGGTGAGGACGGTGAAATATATGGCGACGATAAGCAGAGAGACTATCAGGATATAGTCTGAAATGAAACTGCCGATTGTCTGAATCAGGTCTAACATCAGGAAAACAATTATCACTAGTCGGTTAACGGATCGATCGGATGGGCAATAGAGTCGGGGAGGACGATTTTTGTCGAATCGGGTTCGACTGATTTGAATTCAAGTTCGAGACCGATTTTCTTTTTGGGCCGCAGGAAACCGAAGAAATTATCAAAATCTTTTTTGAATACGAGTCCGACGCCTTGCGTAGTCTGGGCTGTGCGGACATAATAGTTCTGGTCATTATAGCGGTTGTAAGCTTTCAATCTCCATGACCCTTTGGGGTTGAGCAGATATTCAATATCGAAATCACCTATAAACTGATTAGTGTTAAGCGTCTTGTCACGATAACCGAAATTGCCGTTAAAGAGCAGACGATTGTTAAGCAGACGGCTTGAAAGAGCGACGTCAACTTCGACATCAGAGAAGTCACCACGGTCGCTCCGGAGGTTTGGTGCGATGCTCCAGTCATCGCTAAGTTTTCCGAGCATACTGCTTAACTGACTCGAAATCGTCGAAGATGCGACTGAAAACAGTTCATTTCCCTTGGTCGTCGATGCCATATAATCAGGAGTGTAGAAACGATTGAGAGCAAGAAGATAGATAATCTGACGGTTCATCATTTCTTTTGTGCTGACGATGCTTCTGACTTTTCGATATGTATCTTGAGTGAGAGTAGGGAATTCAAGGTCAAAGTCAATGTCGGGCTGACGCATGTCGCCGGTGACTTTCAAGAGAGCATGAACAGGTACGTTTGTGCGGTTGAGATCCTTATCAAGAAGGAAAGACTCATCGAGATCACTGAGGTTGGCATTAACTCCATAAGAAGCCTGAATATTGAGCTGAGCAGAGTATGGATCTCCGTGGAAAGCGATCGTGCTGCCCTCTTTGATAGTAAAGTCTTTGATGATAATATCCTGGAGCGTGAAATTGTAATTACCGTGATTGAGAGTATATGTGCCATACATCTTGAGGTCGTTGTTGACGGACTCGTAGGTCAGACGCAGGTTACCCGAGCCATTAGCTTTAATCTCATCACCACCGACAGGATCCATCACAAGAACCATGCGCGCGTCAGGAGTGATTGTCATCTGCAAGTCCATATTGTAGGCCGACGGCGAATCGTTGTTGTCAGCCCCGAGACGCTCTCGTAATTGACGTACAACGGTAGGAATATTATCTGCGGCCATTATAGAGTCATGCAAAGCTTTAGCACGACGGTCAGTGAAGGTTATAAATGAATACTCGTCGGCATCAAGGCGGTCGGAAAGCACGAAATTAAAGACCGATTTCGGTGCGGTCGTCATGTTGACTCCTATATTGACGACACCGGGTTCTCCGGAGATGGTAGCCCGGCCATTGCCGTAAATCGTGCCATACCAGTCGGGACTGAGGCGCGAGTCGACATTATAGCTAAGGAAGTCACGCGCATCAGTAACAGAAAAATTAAAGGACGGTTCCTTGAAGAATTTATGACGGACAACGCCGTTGAGAGTGGCTGTATGGCCGTTTTCATCATAAATGATTATATCTTTGATATCAATTGATCCCGGCTCCAAATGAATGGAGTCGGTAGCCGAATACCAAGTGTTGGTGAAATCAATCTTAATTTTAAGGTCTTCGGCAAAAACATCACCCTCCATGTCGATATATTTGAATGTGCCGAATAGTCTTGCCTTACCGGATGCATATCCTTCAAGATCGGAAGCAAATGCCGACATAAATGGTTTCATGAATCCCACGGGTGTATGATCAACATTGAAATTTATATCCAGAGCTTCGCCGGCAGGGTAGATGTCGCCTGATATGTGAGACATATTACCGTGGAAGCCTTCGACCTCGGCATTAAGATTGAACGCCTGTTTTTCACTATCCCAGAACGCAACGACATCGGCGTTACCAAGAACACATCTGTTATAGCTGATACTGTCGACATGCAGATTATCACAATAAAGTTCCGGGTTACCGGTCAGCAGAGCCTGCCCTTTGAATGTTCCGCTTGCTGTGCCGCCTATCAGCGCTTTGTCGATTTCGAGTGTCTCGAATATATCAAGCATCGCAATGTCGGTAAGGACTATATCGATTGTGTCATCATCGTTGTCGGAAACTATGCCGTTAATGTCAATAGACTTGTGACCGGATGCAAGTGCGAAATTATTAATCGAGTAGCGTTTGGGTTCTATTGATATCCACGACGGGTTGACAGCCCAGACATCGTTGCCAAAAGTTATAGTGCCCGGTTTGAACGCGATTGTCGTAGAAAGCTGATTGGTCAGATCACGAGAGAATAAAGTCGAGAAGTTGAAAGCTCCATTAATGGGAATCTTCCTTTCTATGATCCAGTCGATATTGCTGTCCATACGATTATTTCGGCCGTTGAGAACTGCCGTCATTGACAGAGGGCCTTTCTTTGTGGGCATCTTTATGTTAAAACGTAGGTTTGAACTATTGGAATCTGCATCAATATCGGCTGTGAGCGACGTGTTTTCAATAATTTTGTCACCTTGGAGCAGATAAGGCGCAGTAACAGATAATGATGCGGCACGATGCTGAGATGAAAAATGTCCATTGATATCAATCGGATATATTACAGCCATCGGCAGATTGAGGAATTTGCAAAGTTGTTCGCATGCACCGACTTTGATATTATAGACAAAGTTGTTGTCGCGCTCAGTCTCCGGAGCAGGCTCAAATCGTTCGGAATAGAGCGCAGGGAAAACCGAGGCCGCTATTTCATTGAAATCCCGCGGCAGAGTAGATAATCTATAGTTGCCGTTGATGTAGGCATTAATAATATCTGAAGTCAGCAATAATCCCGGTGAATCGGTATTAGGAAATGTCTCAAGATTGAGATATGCGAGTTTTAAGTCTGATGTTGACGGGTCATCATCAGCAAAAGATATATCCAAAATCGCAAGTTTGCCGGTCAGGTCATCGATGTTGTCAAAATCAAAATCAGCGTAAGCGGATGCCGAGAGAGAGTATTCGGGAAATTTATCAGTTAAGCCGAGTGCATGTGGTTTGAAATGGTCGATATGTAGGGCAGCCTCGACAGTCTTATGTCCATGAGTCATGTCCAATGAGCAGTTACCGCTAAACTGGATGTTAGGATCCGTAGAATTAATTTCAGCTGACAGATGTGATGGATCTGCATCAACAGATAGAGACAAGCCTGCGTAGCGGTTGCCTTTAAACGCAAATGCGGCTGAATCAAGTCGGGCTGTGATGTTATGCGTCTTACCGGCGATTTTCACATTAGAGGAGAGTACTCCGTGAAATGCAGTCGGTGTATTGGGAGAATGAATGAATGACAGATCATCAAAATTAATCCCAGCGTTAGACTTTATAGTTAAAGTCTTGAATGTATCAGGTGTGGAATAATGTCCGGTCAAGGTCATGGCGTTGTCACCAAGAGCCAGACGCGCCCTGATGTCTGAATCACTTAATCGTCCGGCGGCTGTAGCCGAAAATGAGAGATTATCGTTCGGTCTAAGCGAGACGAGTTGTCCCGCGACTGCGTCGCGTGTTTTCTGCGGAAGAAGAGATAAAAGCGAATTTATACCGGTTTTGTTGGCGGAGAATCGGAGGTCGTTAAGCCTATAGTCGGATTCAACTCCTCCGGGAATACTATCAATATAGACGGAAATCGTCCCTGCAAAATTTTCATCTGTCTGTGAAAGCGTCAGGCGGTCGATGCTGAGGCGTTCAGGTGACACTTTTCCGTCCAGAATGATTTCAATAGAGTCAGTTAAGCAGCCAAGTTGATGAGCAAAGCCTGAAAAATCGGGAGGATAAAAGATGCTCCCCGGCATAATACCGATATCTATACCTTCGGTTTTGAATTTATCATACAGGCCTTTAAATCCATTATAGTCAAGTGTGAACGGACGGAATGAGATTGAAGAACGGGGGAAAACCAAGGTCAGATTCTCGAGTTCGGAGGCTGTAGAGGTGATTTGCGCAGCGGCATTCAGGTCAGTTAAACTTAAGCCGTTACTTTCGTTAAACGAGAAGCGTTCAATCTCCACGCGATATTCATCATTAGAAATGCGCGGGATATAAGCGTTTAACATTACATCTTTGAAATATAGATGATTGATGTCGAATACGCTATCGCGAACGGGAGCATCGAGGATGTCGAAATGCATTTTGCCGTCTCTGATTATAACCGTATTGACTTTAAGATCGTAGTTGGATTGTCGGGAAGGTTTATCTGATTTAAGAGCGCCAAGTATATCGGCGATATTAAGAGGCGCATCTTTCGACGCTTTATAAAGCGAGACTTCCGGAGCATCGATAAGGGCGAAATCGACGACAAGTCGACCTGTGCGAAGTAAATGAAAGAAATCGAAAGCGACTGTAATTTCCTTTATGCTTAAAGCCGGCTGACCGAAATCATCACGGGCACTGATATTGTGGATTGATAGTTCTTTGAACGGATGGATTTCGATGTGGCCTAATGATACATCAGTCCCGAGCAGGGCAGAAAGTTCGCTGACGGCAACTTGTCGGATATCACTCTGAGCCCACTGTGTTGAAAGAATAATATAGAGGCTGACCGGGACAGCGATCAGCGTGAAACACAGTGTGAGCAAGGTCACTTTAAATATGTGCCAGACCTTTTTCATTTCAGTAGTGCGAAGTTAGCGAATATTTTCTGATATTCGGTCTGTTGTAAATGATAAAGTGACTGAATAAGTGTGAAAATTAAAGAGGCCGGTGCGGTTGCACTGGCCTCTTCAAGTGGAAGGGATATGGAATTCAAAAGCGAATTACTGCTGGAGCTTGAAGGTCACGGGGAGTGTGTAAGTAACTTTCACCGCATTACCGTTGTTACGGCCGGGGTTCCAGTTAGGCATTGCCTTTACAACTCGAAGTGCCTCCTTGTCGAGAGCCGGGTGACGACCGCGGAGTACGCGAGCGTTCTCGATTGCACCTGTCTTTGATACCACGAATTCAACGATAACCTTACCC
>CAMWNL010000168.1 GCA_947175585.1 uncultured Bacteroidales bacterium
GAGTATAACCTCAGCGTTTCAGGCGGCGGCGATAAAGCGACATATTATACGTCGCTCGGCTATCAGGACGAAAAAGGCAATGTGCCCGGTGTGTCGATGAACCGATTTAACATAGTGCTTAAGACCAATTACCGTCTCAGCGAGAAGTTCAAAGTCGGGGCGTCGGTGTTTGCCAACCGCCGCAAGAAAGATTCATATCTCACCGACAACGACGGTTTCACAAATCCTGTCTACTATTCGCGTCGCGCCAACCCTTACCAGCTTCCTTACGATGAGTATGGCAATTACATCTACGACACTGACATTCAGGGACGCGAGGACAGCGATCTTAAATTCAATGTCTTTGAGGAGCGCAACAACACATCCTACTCTCAGGAGACCACAGGAGTGACCGCTCTCATTGACGCCGATCTGCGCTTCACTGACTATCTTAAAGCTATCACTCAGGTCGGATTCCAGTATGATCAGGTCGACACTCAGTCATTTGCCGGACAAGAAACCTACGCCATGCGCAAAGAGTTCTACCGCACCGAGGTTATGGGCGCCGACGGTGTCCGCCGTTCATTCCTGCCTGACGGAGGCCGCCATATCCAGAGCAAATCGACCAACAAACAGATCAACTGGAAGGCTCAGATCGAGTTCAGCAAACGCCTCGCCCCTGATCACGAGCTTGAGGCTATGGCCGGCACTGAAATCCGCAAGACATGGTATGATTATTTTTCTTCAACCGCTTACGGCTATGACCGCAAGACCCTCACCAACAAACCGGTCATCTTCCCCAACGAGTCATGGGCGCGAAACTTCCCTCTCCACACTGAGAGCGTGCTCGAAAACGCCTATGCTTCGTTCTACGCCACGGCGTCCTACTCTCTCATGCGACGTTACACTTTGGGCGCATCTGTCCGGTTCGACGGTAGCGACCTCTTCGGCGTTGACAAGAAATACCGCTTTCTCCCACTCTATTCGTTCAGCGGTTTGTGGCGCATCTCCGACGAATCATTCATGCGTGACGTCACCGCTGTCAATAATCTCGCCGTCCGTTTAAGCTACGGCATCCAAGGCAACATCGACAAATCGACCTCTTCTTATGTGATGGGTGACTACAACAACGCTTCCATCCTCCCGGGTGTGACGGAAGACGTCATCGTGCTCGGCACTCCTCCCAACCGACGTCTCCGCTGGGAGAAGACCCACACTGCCAACGCCGGTATCGACGTCTCACTCTTTGATAACAGGATCAACCTCTCGGCCGACGCTTATTATCGTAAAGGCAACGACCTGATTGCTCTGAAGATGCTTCCGCTCGAAACCGGGTTTACCTCGACGATGGTCAACTGGGCGAGCATGCGTAACCGCGGTATCGAATTTGCGTTGTCGACCCGTAACATTGCCAACAAAGACTTCAGATGGACTACCAATTTTAACATCGCTTACAACGAAAACACTGTCCTGCAGGAAACCGTTCCCTTCAACCAGACCACGCCTTCACGCGAAGGTTATCCCGTCAATGCTATTTTTGCCTACCGCACCGCCGGCCTCGACTCTGACGGTTATCCGCTGTTCCTCACCGACGACGGCCGTAAAGTGACAGCCAAGGAGTTTCTCCGTCTTAACGCTGCCGGAGCGAGCACCCTCACTGCCGAAGAGCAGCGCGACCTCTACACATACATAGGTTCAGGCGACCCGTTGTGGACAGGTGGCTTCATCAACAACTTCTACTACCGCGATTTCGACTTTACCGTCAACTTCGCCTTCAATCTCGACATGTACACTCGCATACAACCCTCCTACAGCAGTGTGTGGTTTGACCGCGGCATGAACACCAACCGTGACATCCTCGACCGCTGGACCCCCTCAAACACCGACGCCAAGCTTCCGGCCCTCATGCCTGACGGCTATCGTACCGACGAGCGCACTCAGTATGGCGAGTTTACCCTTTATTCTATGCTCGACACATGGGTCAAGCGCACCAACTATTTCCGTCTCCAGAGTGTAATCCTCGGCTACAACATTCCCACTCCGATTGTTGCGCGTATGGGTCTTTCATCGGTCCGCGTAGCCTTCGAGGCGCGCAACCTTGCCGTCTTCGGATCGAGCTATCGCAACTTCCTCGACCCCGAGACTATGGGCAATCCCTTCGCTCAACCCATCCCGAAGAGCTACACATTCAATCTTCAAGTTAAATTCTGACAAACCGACGACTTATGAAACTCAACAAAATATTTGCATCTCTTCTCACTGTCGCTGCGCTCGCCTCTCTCACCTCCTGCGACAGTTTCCTCGACATTCAGCCTGTCGGTAAAGTCATTCCGACGACTGTTCCTGAATTCCGTTCTCTGATTACCGAGGCTTACGTTACTGTCCCCGACGACCGCGGTCTCGCGTCATTCCGAAGCGACGAAATCACTCTCGACGCCACTCTCTCGTCCAACGACCTCGGCTCTTATCTCGACATCTGGCGCTGGAACGACGCCACTCCCGATGAAAACACAGCCACATTCAGCTGGCGCCAGTTCTATCATGTCCTGTTCATCGCCAACTATGTCATCGAGAGCCAACACCTCATGACCGGCGGCACCACCGATGAAATAAATCAGATGGTCGGCGAAGCATACATGCTCCGCGCCTATATGCACTTCATCCTTGCCAACCTCCATGCCCCGGCCTACACAGCCTGTGACCCTACCACGACAAAAGCTATTCCACTCAAACTCGACAGCGACGTCGAGGGTGTGCTCACGCGTGACTATCTCAGTGACGTCTATGCAGCCATTCAGAACGACCTTGACGCAGCAGACCGCAATCTCAACGTCGACTCATGGCCCGACGGTCTTAACTACCGCTTCACCACTCTTTCGGTCGACGCCCTCCGCTCTCGCGTGATGCTCTACATGGGTCGCTGGTCCGACGCTCGCGAAGCCGCCGACCGTGTCCTCGCCCGACAGAACACACTCTCTTCACTCTCTTCCGAGCTGCCCAATGCTTACAATTCTGCCGAAAACATCCTCGCTCTTGAGCAGATTATGACAGCACAGTACGCCCGTGCGTTCAAAGTCAACCGCGACTTCTATCGTCTTTATGAGTCGTCCGACCTCCGCCGCCGGGCATATTTTAATCAGGTGACAACCTCCAACATCCTCCTCACAAAAGGTGGCTCTAACACCTACACTTGTTCACTCCGTGTCGGCGAAATTCTCCTCAATGCAGCCGAAGCCGCCTGTCACGAAGGCCTCACTGACCTGGCCGCCGACTACCTGCTCACCCTTCAGCGCATGCGCTATAATGATAACGGCGCCGCAAAGGAGACAGCTGTCTCAGCCATGGATGCCGACGCGCTGCTTTCAGAGATCCTTGATGAGCGTGCCCGCGAACTCGCCTTCGAAGGCCACCGCTGGTTTGACCTGCGACGCACAACCAGACCACGCATTGAACGCTCCTACCGTGGCGAGACCTATGTGCTCGAACATAACGATGACCGCTACACCATCCGCATCCCCTCCGAGGCTATAGCCGCCAACCCCGGACTCGCTGAATAACAAATGTAGGGACGCACCCCGGTGCGTCCTCTCCGTTTTTTGACTCACAGTATTAATATTTTAAATAATTTATCGTATGAAAAAATTTTTACTTTCTGCAGTTGCTGCCGCAACAGCCGTCACGATGTCAGCCGAGCTGACTCAAGTCGGAAACATTCAGGTGTATAATCCATTTAACGAAGAGGAAATCATCTACAATGCCCCGGTAGCTATTGATAATGATGGCGAACTCATTGCTTCCGGTGCCTTCAATCGAGACATCAGCATCGACTTTACCAAACTGTCCAATATCGGTAATAGCGCTTACCTCGTAAAAAGCAACAGATCTACCAACTATGAAGCTTGGGCCGTTGGCATTATCGGCTCGGCATCTGTAACCAAAATCGTTACCGATACCGACAACAACATCTATGTTGCCGGTCAGTATGCCGATGAAGTTACCTTCGGCACAACTTCAGGCGAAGAAATCGTTATCGAGGGCATGATGCTCGACGGAGCATCCACTGTCGAACAAAACTCTGCCTTCATTGCAAAATACAACAAAGACGGTCAGTTACTCGCGGTCCGCTCATTCGTTCCTCAGATTCAGGCTGACCTCCTTCCTCTGATTGATGATTGGGAAGCCTTCCCTATATATATGTACTTTGACGGAGAAGTTAGATTCCAGATTTGCGACATCTGCACTGTTGGTGACCGACTCTATGTTGCCACCTCATACAATGGCGTCACCAAGATTGATGATCTTACTCTTGATGCTTCATACGTGAACTACGACGGTTGGATGTATTGCGACAACCGCTCGGCCGCAATCTTCTCGCTCGACTCCGAGCTTGCTGACGCCACACTCGTTGACCAGATTTCTTCTACTGTAAACAATGGCGACTACACTGAGAACACCTACGAAGTCTGGAACGCTCGCTTTGATGTAGTCGGCAGCGACATGGTTGTAGCATACACCGGTATTGGCGAACTCAATTATAATGGTTCGGTTATCGAACTCGCCGACGCTCCTATCTTTATCTTCTCTTCATTCAAAGATGGTCAGTTCGTTAATAAAAAAATCGTTCCCACCGCCGATTCTATGATCAACTCATTCAACTCTGTTGTAGGTGTGAAGATTGTTGGCGACAATGCTTACGCAGTTGGTAATAAATATACTGATTATTTAGATGGCGAAGAGACTGCTTACAAAAATGAAGCTTTCGTAGCTACGATTCCGTCACTTGACGTTAACAATATCGAGCTTACCACAGCCGAACTCACTTACTATGATGCTCTATACTACCAACTCACCTCAGCAGCTTTCACTGAAGCCGGTCCTATTTACATGACGTCTCTCAGCTACTGGCAATCGGCAGACGATGTTCACAAGAAAGGCGAACTCGCCGGCAATGGTGATACCTTCGTTTTCAACAGCGGCTCTATAGCTAACGACCTTGGCCTGAATACAAACACTGCTGCTAATAATAACTATGTTGCATTCTCTTCTGTAGACGCTTCTTTGGTCAACTTCTGGATATCTACAT
>CAMWNL010000169.1 GCA_947175585.1 uncultured Bacteroidales bacterium
GCTTAGTGTTGCTGAAAATGTAAATTGATGATATTTAGCGCATTGAAAAATTATTTTGAAAAAATGTTCTTGAAAAGTTGCATGTTTCGAAAAATCGGCGTAACTTTGCAGTGCTTTTAGAAAATGGTGCCTTTAGCTCAGTTGGTTAGAGCGTCGGATTGTGGTTCCGAAGGTCAAGGGTTCGAGACCCCTAAGGCACCCTCAACAGCGTCTTTGCTTTATCGGCGGAGACGCTTTTTTTGTTTATCATAAATTTTGGAAAAATTTATATGACTGATAAAGATCTGAAGGAACTATTGGATGCAGAAGCAATGCGCATCAATAATCCTGATTTTATAGCTGAAGACCCGGTGCAATTTCCGAGGCGTTTTTCAGAAAAGCGCGATATTGAGATAGCTGCATTGCTTAGCTCGACGATTGCATGGGGTAAACGGTCGATGATATGTCGCGACGCCGACAAGATGCTCGCGCTGATGGATAATCAGCCTTACCGCTATGTTATGGACGAAGGTTATGAAGATCTTCCCGATTGTAACATCCACCGCACATTTTTTGCCAAAAACATGCGACACTATCTGAGAGGTCTTCATTCAATCTATAGCCGCTACGACAGTCTTGAGGATTTTGCGGCTGATAATCTCAAAGGAGTGGACGATCACGCGGCGTGGCATCTTGCCGGAGCTATCAACCGTGAACTCGCCGCGGCCAACGGAGGAACGGGTGATTGCCGTTGTCTGCCGCTCGGATTGGATAAATCGGCGTTGAAGCGTTTCAACATGGCATTAAGATGGCTCGTAAGAAACGACGGTATCGTTGACATGGGCATCTGGTCGGCAATAAAGCCGAGCCAGCTTTATGTGCCTCTCGACGTCCATGTCGGCAATATCTCCCGACAACTCGGACTGTTGGAGCGCAAGGCTAATGATAAGGCTGCGGTCGATGAGTTGACCGCCAGACTACGCAAGTATAATCCTGAGGATCCGACGCTGTATGATTTCGCGTTGTTCGGTATCGGAGTGACCGGCAGAGGCGGAGAACTCGCTATTGATAAAAATTGATTACCTTTGCTGTCGGAATAATTTAAATATAAAGTAAGTTTCCATTTTATGTCATCACGCCCTTTTACATTTGACAGAGTCGTGCGGATGTTTCTCTCGGTGGTGGGAGTTATCGGTGCGATATGGCTGATAGACACGCTTGAATATGTGTTGTTGCCGTTCTGTCTTGCATGTCTTATCGCCTATCTGCTTAATCCTATAGTGGAGTTTAACCAGCATATCAATCATCTGAAGGGTCGTACACTCGCAACAATCCTTACGCTGATAGAGGTGGCACTTGTGTTGGGACTCATATTATATTTCTGCGTGCCGTCGATTCTTAAGGAGATAGATCAGATGAGGACTCTGATCAAGAACTATTCTCCCGACAGCGCGAATATACCCTATATCCCATCTATGGTTAACGAGTATCTGAGCCGTATGCTGTCGTCAGAAAATATTAAGAGTTTGCTTGACAGTGACAGTATCGAGACGATACTTGATAAAAGCACGACGCTTTTGTCGGCATCAATCGAGTTTCTTATGCGCGTAATAGAGTGGTTGCTGACATTCGTTTATGTCATCTTTATTCTGATAGATTATGACCCGTTGATGAAAGGTTTCCGACAGCTCGTACCGCCAAAATATCGTAAGGTAGCTTATAAAATCGAGGATGATATAAAGACCAATATGAACCATTATTTCCGTGGTCAGGCGATTATTGCGCTTTGCGCGGCAGTGTTCTACTGCATCGGCTTTTCGATTGTCGGCATACCGCTGTCGATAGTGCTTGGCATATTGGTCGGTGTGCTATATATGATACCTTATTTCCAGTATATTACGCTTATACCTGTTGCGATAGTGTGTCTGATTTATTCGATGGGCGGTCAGGTTGAGTTCTGGTCTACGTTTGGCCAGTGTCTGATTGTGTATGCCGTAAGCCAGAGTGTTTGCGACTATATCCTGACACCTAAGATTATGGGTAAGGCGATGGGACTGAATCCTGCAATCATATTGTTCTCCCTGTCAGTGTGGGGAACGCTGCTCGGGCTTATCGGCATGATAATCGCGCTGCCGCTGACAACGCTACTCCTCGCCTATTATCAGGAGTATGTCATTGATCGCCAAGCGAAAAATCAAGGGTGAAAATTTAGAATAAATCTATATTATAAGCTGTGGACGTAGGCGCCGAGATCGGGCTGAGGTCCACGTTGGAGTCCATAGCCGTCAGTGGCGGCTTCAGTGGCGGTAAGCGCAGGATCGGCGGCGCCGATGGCCGGAGATTCATCCTTGAGGCGATAGTCGAAGATGTATTCGTTGCGTATGGTATAATACAGCGGATCTTCTCCCCAAATACAGGCTATGAAGTTATCGTCATCGTCCCCTTTGCTTTTTAGCAGACAGTTGCGAATCATAATGTCGGTGCCTGACAGATCGCCGTGTGATAGGTCTGCGCCGAGACCGTAGATAATGCAGTTGTCGATATTGGCGCTGAGGTAGGGATAATCTGTCAAGTCGTCGGTCTCGCCGTTGAAATGACTGAACGATATTGCCGGTCCGCCGATAGCAGCAAAGAGATAATAGTTGGCAAAGGTGCAGTGATTGAAAGAGTGATTGCCTCCCCGGAGAGCTACAAGACCGCCGCCACCCTCTGCAAATTCGCAACCGACAGCGTAGACGTCGGCATGACCGGCTGAGAGAACTGTCGATCCTGAGTTGCGCAGACGGCAGTTGAGAAGTGAAAGCGATGGGCGGTCAGCATCTTCATCCGAACCGTCGACGATCACACCAAAAACCGTATTTTTAATAATAGTATTTTTTAGATCGTTGCCGGTAGAGCCTGCCGAGAAAATGAGTCCCTGCCACTGACGCGACATGAGGTCGAATGATATGTCGGAAACGACATTGCCGGTGCGGTCGCCGGCGAGTGTGACCGGAGAGTCGACCGATCCGTTACTGATAAGGCGGCCGTCAACGGCCATATATGCTCCGTCGTGAAAGAGCAGCTGAGTGCCGGGGGCAAGGGTGAGTGTTGCGCCGGGAGCGACTATGAGCGAGTCGAAAATCTGATAGGGCTTGGCTGAATCAAATGTTGTATCGCTGTCGATGATTTCGCCTCTGAGTCTGACCACATCCTGACCGTAGGCTGAGAGAACAACGCTACGCGACACACCGTTAGTGGTGAAGTCTACGTAAGCGTTAATTTCTATAGGAATATCGGCTTGGGTGGGAGGCAGGGTAGCCTCGACAAAGACGAAGATGGAGTCTTTGCCGCGGATTTCGACGTTGTTGAATTCACGGCCGCTAAAGCCATCAACGTTAAGCCGGAAATATCGGGCATCGTCGCCCGAAAGTCCGATATGGCTGATCGAAAGTGATTTTGATGCAGGATTGGTGACTGTGAAGCGATGGGTCGTAGTCATCTGTTCGGTGAAAACTACGCCCATATTGAGTGTGTCGACCGAAAATTCAGGCTGATCAGACGGCGAATCGGTGAAACTGTCGTCAATGCAGGCAGTCATCATCAGTGCAGCTACGGCAAGCGAGGATATATAATAGAGGAGTTGTTTCATTCTAACATCAATTTTTAAGTGCTATATTATAACGAGGTTAAACGTCAAATATTGTAATGGCTGAATCAGACACGGCCGGCGCACAGAAAATTATTTTAATATTTATGCGAAATAGTCTATCTTTGCAACGCATTAATACTTATGACACAATGATAAAAGACTTTAAAATTGACCGGTCTGCGTGGATGCTCCTGCTGGTCTGCGCGATTGTTATGCTGCCGTTTTTGGGATTAGCTGAGTATCATACCAAGGGCGAACCGCGCGAGGCTGTCGTGGCTTATTCGATACTTGAGAGCGGTAATTGGATTCTGCCTACCAATAATGGTGGCGAAATACCTTATAAACCACCATTTTTCCATTGGTGTATAGCGGCACTGGCTCTGCTCAACGGTGGTGTGGTCAATGAGTTTACATCGCGTCTACCGTAGGCGATAGCACTGATAGCAATGACTGTATGGACCTATGTGTTTTTTGTGCGACGCAAAGATTCGGCCACGGCTATGGCGACAGCGCTTGTCACATTCACGACATTCGAACTGCACCGCGCCGGTGGAAACTGCCGTGTCGACATGGTGCTGACGGCTCTGACAGTCGGAGCGATATTTTTGCTTTACCGATGGTGGGAGCGAGGCATGAAGGGAGTGCCGTGGCTTGCAATATTACTGATGAGCTGCGCCACTCTGACCAAGGGGCCGGTCGGCACGATAATACCGTGTCTGGTGACGGGTATTTTCTTATTATTCCGTGGTGTTAATTTTTTCAGAGCGTTCTTCTCACTGGTCGCCTGGGGGTTGCTGTCGCTGATATTGCCGCTCTGTTGGTATGTCGTAGCCTACGGCCAGGGTGGACAGGAATTCCTCGACCTCGTAATGGAGGAGAATTTCGGACGCATGACAAGCACGATGAGCTACAACTCATGCGTCAATCCGTGGCCTTATAACATAATGACCCTTGTCGCCGGATTCATACCGTGGACGTTAGTGATATTGATGATGCTGTTTGCTCCGGGTTATACCAGAAGCAGAGCGTGTGATTCGTGGAAGGCATTAATCCAAAAGTGCAGGACACTGCCGTCTGTTAACGTGCTCGCGACTGTGGCGGCACTTACAATATTCATATTCTATTGCATACCTCAGAGCAAGCGCAGCGTCTATATTATGCCGATGTATCCGTTTGTGGCATTTTATGTCGCCGAATGGATAATATATGTATCGCGTCAGCGGATAGGGATAATAAAAGCGTTCGGTGATATAATGGCTGCGATAGCTACGGCGTTGCCTCTGTGTGTCGTCATTGTCAAGTTTGGCCTGGTGCCGGAGGCGTGGTTCAATCACGGCAAACATGCTGCCGAGAATGTCGCTATGCTTTATGCTATAAGAGATCTAAGCGGCATTTTGACGTCAATTTTGTGCTTGGTGTCCATCGTTGTGGCTCA
>CAMWNL010000170.1 GCA_947175585.1 uncultured Bacteroidales bacterium
AGCTCTATAACAAGGAAATCGGTATCTGCAACGTACCCTACGGTGACACATATCTCCGTCCTGTTGCCAACGGTTTCTTTGCCGTTTCAACAACTCCTGAAGACAACGAAATAGCCTACATCGAAGTTCGTCAGAAAAACGTTAATGTTGCTGCCGGAGAAACTTTCACTCCGACCGTCTACGGTTACAACCAATACGGTGTCCTCGTTGATGCTGACGTTAAAGACTTCACACTCACGGTAGCTCCCTCACTCGGCACTGTTTCTGCAGCGTCTCGCAGCGGTGAGTCTACATTCACTGCCGGTGACGCCAAAGGCACAACTATCGCTGTTGTATCACTCCCTGCTACAGACACTGACTCACCCTCAATCAAGTGTGGCGTCCGCATCCTCGCTAACGGTGGTGGCGAATATGTCACTTCAGGCGATGACAGCGCTCCCATTATGGTCGTTGCCGACTACGAGAGCGACGAACCCATGGGCGTTGACAAAGAGCCCATTTTCCTCACCGAGCAGTGGCACTTCGTCAACACTTCTTACAACGACGGTTGGGACGGCACTGCTCCTGACTGGACTTCAGAAGACGCTATCAAGGCTAAACCCTGTCCCCGTTTCGCAACAGCTCGCAACGGCCGATTCTACACAGTCGACATGACAACTATGTCAATCGCCGAAATCGACAACGAAGGCAACCTCGTGCCCCTCTATAAGCTCCCGGCTCTCGAAGGCCGCGTAATCAATGATGTGCCCGACTACTACGGTTGCGCTATCTCAAGCGACGACGCCGGCAACTTCCTCATCGGCCACCTCTTCACCAAGAACGATACCTACCGCGTATGGACCATCTATGATCCCAAGACCGGCAAAGCCAAACACTTTGATATCGAGCTCCCCGAAGGCGAAGGCTCAAGCGGCCGTATTGACAACATAGGTCGCGTAGTCGGCAACCTTATCCGCGACGCTTATGTTTATGTAGCTCCCAAGGCAACAGCCAACCTCGATACTCAGAAGGCTCTTATCATCAACTTCAAGGGTGACGGCAACGTTGAAAACGTTACTGCTACTCCTACCATGTCTACAGGCATGTATCTCGCCGGCAACGGCAACACAGGCTCAACCATCCAGCCTAAATATTCAAGTGTTGCCGATATGGAAGGTAAAGATCTCAACGAGACCTTCTACTGGTACTCTAAGGCTGGCGGTATAGGTCAGTGGAACCAGGACCTCTTCACTTTCGAAAACGGCACCTACTCTACCAACTACAGCCAGAACTGGAACAATGCTTCAGCCCTCAACGGTTTCGACACATTCATCCTCGGTGGCAAACGCTACTTTGTCGTAGGTTTTGCAGCTGAAGGCGAAAAGCAGAATAATCAGCACATCGCTATCTTCGACGAGCAGTCTAACCGCATCGCCGAATGGACCAACCCCGACTACGAATCAGGCGCAGGCTATATCACCATCACTGCTGTTCCCGTTAACGAGAACCATGTGAATATCTACCTTTACAACTGTACAGGCAACGCCACAGTCAATGGCGAAACAACCGGCGCTATCGCAGGTGCACTCCTTTCGTTCACTCTTGGTAAAGAATTCGAAGCTTACGAAGCTGCTGACATCACTCCCGAAGGCTACAAATTCGACAACTACACTGACGGCGACGCATTCAAACTCACCGCTACCGACTCTAACGGCGGTTGGTCAGCTCCCGGCGGTCTCTACCACAGCAACAACGAATCCGTTCAGGAAAACGGCCACCTCACCGCTTACCTCGACCGCGGCGCTGCTTCTAACTTCAACAGCCAGGCTTACGTAGATCAGACCGTTCAGCCTGCTTATGCTGTTCGCAAGATCAACGACCATGTTGGCAACGCTCTCGCCATCACTCAGCCCTGGTCTCCCGGCGCAAGCCGCTACTCTTGGCCGGCAGCCGGCATCGGTGGTTCTCAGGCTCAGCTCAACTTCTATGTTCCTGCCGAACAGATTAAGAGCGATGCCGAAGAACGTCACTACGTGCGTGTACGCCTTGTTTACAATGTTCTCATGCGTGGTTGCCACTATGCTCTTGACCTTAACGCTAATGCCGTTAAGAATACAGTTGCCAGCATCTACTCATCTCACGAAAACAACTGGGTTGTTCCCGAAAACGACCACCTCACCGGCGCACTCTATGCCGAAACCGGCATCAACTTCGCTCAGTGGGTTGACGAAACAGGCAACATCGAAGACATTCCTGCTAAACCCGTAGTTTACGATCCGGAAGACAGCGATATTGACGCATGGGATCCCGGCCACCACAACAACGGTTGCGTAAATGACCCCAACGTTAAGCCGACTTATCTCCTTAACGACGAACGCTACCGCGTATATGAATTTGATACTTACATCGATAATCCTTCTGCTGCTACTGTAAGCGTACAATTCAACATGATCAGCCGCAACACTACATTCATTATCAAGGAAATCAAATTCACCGACCTCGGTACTGATGAGGCAGCCGCTAACCTTCTCGGCAAACGCAGTCTCTCTTGGACTTACTACAACGCCAACACTTCAGGCATCGAAGACATCGTGACTGACGCAGCTGTTGAGACAACAGACGCTCCTGCAGTTTACTACAACCTCCAGGGCGTGCAGGTTAAGAATCCCGCTAACGGCGTTTACATCGTTCGCCGTGGCAATCAGGTGACTAAGGAATTCATCCGCTGATATCACCTCCACCGATAATTACAAGGGCGACCCTCCGGGCCGCCCTTGCTGTTTCATGACTGACCAGTCCGTTTTAAAACCATTATTCGCGCATTAAGTGGCTGCCTTTTTGCTTTTCTCGGCTGCATTTTCTACCTTTGCACATAAATATTTGCACTCACTAAAGACAGCTATGAATAATCGCTATCTACTGACACTCCTCGCCGCCGCGGCGATAGCTCCGCTTTCGGCTCAAATTAACTCTCCATCAACCGCAGGATATGTTGTCCGCGGCACTGAAATGTTTGATGACAACAATTATCAAGGCTGTCTCGATCAGCTCACACATGTTGACCGCTCATCGCTCTCTGACGCTGAGTGTGAGCGCCTGGACTGGCTTGTCGCTCAATCTCAATTCGCTATCCACGGCAAAGGTTCCCGTCCCTATTTCATTGCCTTCCTGTCAATGTACCCCTACTCTCTTCACCGCTATGAGGCGTTGATGCGCATAGGCGATTGTCTTTTTGAGTCAAACTATGCCGACGCGCTGAAGACCTATAGGCTGGTCGACCGCGCCACGCTCACTTCCGACAAGGCCGAAGACCTTGACTATCACATAGCTTATTGCTACCTGATGCTCGCTGACTTCGACCAGGCATCACCAATTTTCAACCGGCTCTCTTCAACCGGGGCCTACGGCAAAGCTGCCCGTTTCTATCAGGCCTACATTGCTTATGCACAGGGTGACTACAACGAGGCCAAACGATTGTTTAAGGCTGTCGACACCGCTACCGCCCCCGGCAACATGGCCGATTATTATCTCGCACAGATCTATTATCTTGAGGGTGACTATAAGCAGACTCTCCAGACAGCCCGCGCCCTGCTGCGTCGCAGCGGCATAGCCCCCGAATTTGTGGCTGAGGCTAACCGTCTTGCCGGCGAATCGCTTTATCTCACAGGCGACGCATCCGCTGCAATCCCCTACCTCAAAAAATATGTCGCCGCCACTGACCGTCCCGAGCTTTCTACGCTCTATATCCTCGGCATCAGTCAGTATGCCACAGGCGACTATCGTGATGCCGTCGAAACGCTGCGCTCTGTCAGCGACGGAAACGACGCTATGGCTCAGAGCGCGAGTCTGTATATCGGCCAGGCTCTTATGCAGCTCGGAGATAAAGATGCCGCTCTTCTGGCTTTTGACAAAGCCCTGCGCATGGACTATGACAAAGGCGTGCAGGAAGCTGCATATTATAACTATGCCGTTGCCAAGTTCAGCGGCGCAAACATTCCTTTCGGCAGCTCGGTCGCTACCTTCGAAGCCTTCCTTAACCGTTATCCCGACAGCAAATATGCTCCCGAAGTGCAGCAATACATCGTCGACGGTTATATGACCGATCATAACTATGATCTCGCCCTCGCGAGCATCAACCGTATGAAGCGTCCGAGCAACAAGGTGCTTGCGGCCAAGCAGAAGGTACTCTACAACCTCGGAGCCTCTGCCCTCGCCGCCGGAAATGCTACCACTGCTCTCGTCTATCTGAATGAAGCCGAGACACTCAAATCTCACAACGCCGACATCGCCAATGAGGTCAACCTACTCACCGGCGAAGCATATTACCGCACCGGTGACTATGCTAAATCCGTTAAGGCTCTCAACAGCTTCATCGCCAAAGCAAAGAAATCAAACGACAATCTCCCTCTCGCTTATTACGACCTCGGCTACTCGGAGTTTGCTCAAAAACATTACCAACAGGCAGCCAAGGCCTTCGAACATGTCATCGCCTCACCCGGCTCTCTGTCGAGCGCCGTCGTGGCCGATGCATATAATCGCATTGGAGACGTCCACTATTACGCGTCAGATTTCGATAAAGCCCAAGGCTATTACGATAAAGCTTATTCGACCAACCCCTCTGCCGGAGACTACGCCCTGTTCCAGACCGCGATAATGAAAGGTTTCGCGCGCGACCATCAGGGCAAGATTGCCGACCTCAAACGTCTGCCTGTCGAATTCCCTCAGTCTACCCTTCTGGCCGACGCCATGCTTGAAATGACCGCAAGCTATATTCAGCTCGGCGATAACCAGTCGGCTATCGCGACATACCGCCAACTCGTCGCCGACTATCCTAACACAGCTCAGGGTCGTCAGGGTTATCTACAGTTAGCTCTGACTCTTCTCAATGACGGTGAGCGCGGCGAGGCACTCGAATCATATCGCAACATCGTCCGTCTTTATCCGTCAAGCGACGAAGCCCGTGAAGCCACCGAGCAACTCAAACGCCTTGCTGCTGAAGATGGCACACTTACTGAATACGCCGAGTTTGTCAACTCAGTGCCTGACGCGCCT
>CAMWNL010000171.1 GCA_947175585.1 uncultured Bacteroidales bacterium
GATTACCAACAAAGAAATCGATGATGAGGAGCCTTCCGCTGACCAAAACGAAACCCTGAATGTCGAACCTGATTTCAACTCAGACAACTCAGATACTGATGTAACAAATATCATCATTACACCGGAAAATGACATTATTGAAATAGATCTCCCGGAAGATTCAACACCGATACCATCTCCTGCCTTCGCTGACGAGCCGGATGCTGATTATGTATCTGAAACCGTAAAGCGACCGAAAATTGCACCTTGGTTAATTCTCGCTTTTGTCTTAGGATTGCTGATTGGGGCATTGATGAGCTATTTCGGTCATGATAAAATCAACGCTCTCCTCGCCCCTCCCTCTCAGGAGTCGAGTGAGGATATCAAACCAGCTGAAATAGAGATTGTTGACACTATCGAAGAAACTGATTCCATTATTACTCCGGAAACTTCCACAGTTGATTCGCTTCAGGTAGTGATTCCCGAGGAGACTGAGCATGTCATTGTATATGATACAGTTACTCCTGATAGATTTCTCACGACAATGGCTCGTCAGTACTACGGTCAGATGGAATATTGGGTTTTCATCTATGAAGCCAATGCCGGTGAGCTTGGTAATCCCAACCGCATCAAACCGGGCACAAGAGTGACAATTCCCGATAAATCGGAGTTTTCAAGAGATGAAACACCCGAGCAGACTCTTGCACGCGCTAAACGCATGAGCAAAGAAATTTATGAACGTTACTAACGCATTATATAAAAAATGAGACCGCAATTCTGGCTTAAAGTTCGCAAAGAATATATCTACGATAATCTTGATGAGCTTATAGGTTATCTTAGCAAGTGGCCTTATGAGATAGATAATCCCGGCGCAAACAAAGACTTTGACGCTTCATTCGAGTGCATGGTTGCGTTACTTGATGACATTGCAGACGCCCATTACTCAACGCCTGTTTATCAGAATCTCCCTGATGATATTGACCCCGTAAAATACATAAGGCTCTTTGGTGCGACGATTTTGGCTGCTCTCAAATGCCGATATGATTGCTCTCGCATAATTCTCAACGGTGTGGCAATCATTCAGGCTTTGCGCTCTGATTATACAGCCGAAGTTCTTGACAAACTTTGGCATATCACCCTTTCATGCATCAGGGGCGAATCTCTGATGTCTCCCGGCTTCAGTTGGACTGACATGAATAACCTGAACCTGTCAGTGTCTATGTTTGCCCACAAATTTGCCAACGCCACGTTTAGTGCCGAGACTCGCTCTGTTGTAAAGGTTTTTGAAGGCAACGGCACAGCAATAGTTGACAATGACCGTCTGCTCAAACTTGCTCCGATGAACCGCAAAGATTACATGTCAACCGTTACCAAGAGTCAGATTTCACTCTACAATCGCCTGCAGATACTTCTGCCCCATCACGAAATAGAGCCGCTTAACTCATATCAGTCTTTATATAAAGCGTCTTCTGACATTCTTGAGTCACTGAAGAACGTGCATCCCTCGCGTACAGTCGATCCTATAGAATACACTGAAGAGGAAATTCTACTCGTTAGGGTAACCGGTATCGATGCCGTCGGACGTATATTTGCCGAATCAATAGATCCGCGTTACCACCGGGTATGCGGACAGATTTCGCTACATATAGATTACAAAAACAGAATAAGTCCCGATGTGCTCAAACGTAATCTCCACTCCGGCACGATACTCGAAGTCTCCTATGTCAAGGATACTCGCTATCCGTTCGAGCTCGGACTGCTTCTTGAGGATTTCTACCGCGAAGAGGCGTGTCAGATGGCCGATAACACAGCTGTTGCCGTCTATGTTTCAGCCACCGAGGCATTCACGACTTGGATAACATCCGATGGCATCAGAGTGCGCATCCACAATAGTAAACTCAACGAACTGACCGAAGACGAAATCGACCTCTACTATGATGCCATAGAAAGTGCTCGCCCTATAACTATACGTTTTTATCGTGAAGCTCCTGACATCGACAAGGAGTATTTTACCGTCTATGCCGAACCGGTAATGTACAATTACGCATCTCCGGTTGAACCGTTCACCGTTCATGATGCCGAAGATCATTTGTTGCAGAATTATATAGCGAGCGTCGATTACTATAACATCAATAATAGTCTTCCATTTGAGAATATTGATGCAAGGTCAATGGAAGTGATGGCTCGGCTACTGTGGCTTTCGGCTCTTAACGCAGACCTTAGCAGTCAGGACATGCTGAAATATATCTCCGGAGCCGCCATGATTGTCAGGATTCTTAATAAGGATTGTGATTATGATTATCTCCAGTTTCAGCGGCGATATCAGTCACGCCTTAACGCTTTCGCCTCAAACCGCAATCTCTTGCCTCTGACGTGTGCCGATGAAATTGCCTGTCTGCCCGACGTCAGAGATAAAATGGCTATATTTGATTGCCTGTGCTCTTATAACGATCCTGACACACTATCCAAACGTTCTACCGGCAATAACACTCTCGATCAGGTTGCGACTCTCGTCAAGGCATCAAACGATATTACGGGTATCGTTGGCAAACTTGAGCTTAACAACATCAAGCAAGCCATCGCCAAAGCGCTGGACGTTGATGACGAATTTGTCTCTATCCTTGACTCCCGTACTTTCTATGGCATCGAAAACATCTCTCTCGAATTTAAGAAGTCAATCGTTTTCCCTCCGGCAAACCGACGACGGTTTACCGGCATTATCGCAGACCCCGAACTCCAGAAATGGGCAATCTTAAAAGCCATTATGGGATTCCTTAACTCTCAGAATGGCGGCGAATTGCTTCTCGGCGTAAATGACTTGGGCTATGCTGACGGACTTGCTGACGATATTCGTCAGCTCTACGAGATGAGACTCATAAGCACTCCGAATAGTGATCACTATCGTTCGTATGTTCAGCGCATAGTTGACCAAGCATTCAGCGTATATGGACGCAATACAAGCCCGTCTGACATCGTCAGACTTAATGTCACCTATACCATAGAGACCAACAACGAGATGCGCGATATTATGCGTATAGGTGTCAAACCTTATCGTTATGGCATCGTGCGTTTTGCAGATGGCGATCGACCCGACACCATGGCCGAATCATACGTTAGACGTTGCGGACGCACTGTTCCCGTCACCCCCGAGATGCATCAGGAGATACTAAGATGGAAAAGCTGAGAGTCTGAATTTTCCCTCAAAAAAAGTTAAAGTTTAACACATTAAAGACTTAATAGATAAAATTAACATTCGCGTTTGGTTAAGTAATTGTTATAATTGTAATTTTGTATAAGTAAAAGCGAACCTGTAGTTCGGTTTGCCCTATTGCGATATATTAAAACTTTCAATTATAACATCACTTATGAGTGAATCCGTAAACATCAGAGAGCTAAACGCTCTCGTAGCCAGCAAAAGCGATTTTATTAATCTGATCACCCATGGCATGGATCAGACTATCGTTGGTCAGAAACATCTTGTTGAGTCTCTGCTTATCGCACTATTGTCTAATGGCCACGTTCTCCTCGAAGGTGTCCCCGGTCTTGCAAAGACGCTCGCCATCAAGACTCTTGCTCAACTCATCGATGCTAAATATAGCCGCGTGCAGTTTACCCCTGACCTTCTCCCTGCCGATGTAATCGGTACTATGGTCTATAGCGTGAAAAGCGAACAGTTTCAGGTAAAGAAAGGTCCGATCTTCGCCAACTTCGTTCTTGCCGACGAAATCAACCGTGCTCCCGCTAAGGTTCAGAGTGCGCTCCTCGAAGCTATGCAGGAGCGTCAGGTGACAATCGGCGACAGCACGTTCCCTCTTGACGAACCATTCCTTGTAATGGCCACTCAAAACCCCATCGAGCAGGAAGGCACATATCCCCTCCCCGAGGCTCAGGTCGACCGTTTCCTGATGAAAGTGGTGATCGGTTATCCGACCAAAGATGAAGAACGAGTAATCATCCGTCAGAATATCAGCAACGAGAAACGCAAAGTCGAAGCTCTCATCAAGCCTCACGAAATCATCGAAGCTCAGAAGATTGTTGAGCAGATTTATGTCGATGAAAAGATTGAGCGCTATATCGTTGATATCGTCTTCGCCACCCGTTATCCGGCCGACTATGGTTTGAACGACCTTACAAGCATCATTGCATTCGGTGCGTCGCCTCGTGCGTCTATCAGCCTTGCGCGCGCAGCTCGTGCTTATGCATTCCTCCACCAGCGCGGATTCGTTATTCCGGAAGATGTCATTGCCGTGTGTCACGATGTGCTCCGTCATCGTATCGGCGTTACATACGAAGCTGAAGCTAACAATATCACTACCGACGAAATCATCACTGAAATTCTTGACAAGATTCAGGTGCCCTGATAAAAAAGAGGTTGTGGCACAGACAGTATGGACGCACGGACCGTGCGTCCATACCAAACATAATCTGACACAGCCTCAAATAATAATCTCAAGTTACTATATTACAATCGCGACTATATGGATTCAAATGAACTTTTAAAAAAAGTCCGCCGCATAGAGATTAAGACACGCGGACTTTCCCAAAACATTTTTGCCGGCGAATACCATTCGGCCTTCAAAGGTCGCGGCATGATGTTTTCGGAGGTTCGTGAATATCAGTATGGCGATGACATCCGCGACATTGACTGGAATGTCACGGCTCGCCACAATCGTCCGTTTGTCAAAGTATATGAAGAGGAGCGTGAGCTTACAGTCATGCTTGTGGTCGATGTCTCCGGTAGCCGCAATTTCGGTGCTGTCGGCGATGAAAAAAGACAGATGATTGCTGAGATTTCAGCGACTCTGGCTTTTTCGGCCATTCAGAATAATGATAAAATCGGAGCAGTTTTCTTCTCTGACAAAATAGAGAAATTCATTCCTCCGAAAAAAGGCAAAAAACACATCCTGTTTATTATCCGCGAATTGCTTGAGTTCAAGCCGACAAGCAATGGCACAGACATCGCGCTTGCTATGCGTTATCTCACCGATGCGATGAAAAAACGTTGCACAATGTTTCTGAT
>CAMWNL010000172.1 GCA_947175585.1 uncultured Bacteroidales bacterium
TTTTCAGACAGTTCACGAGTGTCGACTTCGATAGTTGCTATCGGGGTCGGCAATCGTATGCGTACTTACATGCATTATGTCGAGAGTCATCCCGACATAGCACGTCTTGTAGCGGTTGTCGAGCCTGATCCCATACGCAGAAATGCAATGGGCGATCAGTTCGGAATTCCTGAACAAAATCGCTACAAAGATTATCATGATTTCTTTAAAAATCCTGTTAAGGCCGACGTCGCGTTTATATGTACTCCCGAGCGAGAGCATTTTGAACCGTGTATGGAGGCTTTACGTCTCGGTCTGCATGTCCTTCTTGAGAAACCGGTTGCACAGACCTATGAGCAGTGCCGGCTGATTTATAAAGCGGCTCAGCAGGCTGGTAAAATAGTTTGTGTATGTCATGTGTTGCGTTATCATCCGGCGTTCATAAAGGTTAAAGAACTTGTTTCATCAGGTAAATATGGCCGGATAATGACCATTACGCATACCGAAGATGTCGGCATCGATCGCACCACTCACAGCTATGTGCGCGGTGTGATGAATACAGAGGCCGGTAACAATCCTATGCTTTTGGCCAAATGCTGCCACGACATAGATTTCATCGTCTGGCTGACTGATGCTCGCTGCAAGAAGCTATCGTCGTTTGGTAGTCGCGCTTGGTTCCGCAGGGAGAATGCTCCCGAAGGTTCAGCGACGCGATGCGTCAACTGTTCTATCGAAAAGGATTGCCCGTATTCCGCCGTCGATTTATATTGGCGCCGCAGACAGTGGATCAATAATTTTGATGTGCCTTCAGGTTCGACACTTGATGATGTATTGAGAAAGGAACTTGATGAGGGTTCGTTTGGTCGTTGTGTATATCATTGCGACAATGATGTTGTCGATAATCAGGTGCTCACGATGCAGATGGAAGACAACTCATTGGTTACTCTCTGCATGGACGTTTTTACTCGTCGTGACGGGCGTAGCACTGATATCAAGATGACTCGTGGTGAAATTGTCAGCGACGGTGTCAAAATATTTGTCACGGATTTCGTGACAGGTAAAAGAGAAACTTTTGATTTTACTGAAGTTTGCAAGCAACCGTTTCACGCAGGCGCTGACCTTAAACTTGTTGAAAATTTCATCGGAGCCGTCCGTGGAGATACATCTGTTCCGTTGACTTCAATTGCTGATTCACTCCGCAGTCACAGGCTTTGTTTTGAGGCCGAGCGCAGTCGCCACACCGGTCAGACTGTGACTTTCGAAGATTAGTAGTCGGACTTTCTACCTGACAATATGATACTAAAAAAGGATGCGAGATATCGCATCCTTTTTTAGTTGACTGTTGGTGTGACTTATTTCACAGTGACTTTGCTGACTTTACCATCAGAATACTTAACGATGTAAATACCGCTTTCGGGTGAGTCAATCTTACGGCCGCTGAGGTCATAGAAAGTCTTGTCTGCTGAATCATTTGTAATTTCAGAGATTCCGGTAGTTGCACTATCTTTAACGGGAATACTGAGTTCTACGCCTGTGCCTTTGATTGTGATTTCACCATCAACGATGACTTCGGCTGCAGAGCGAGAAACAGTGAGGACACATTTGTCATAACGGCCGGTCACGCTGGCGCTGACGCCTGTCGGTGCTTCCACTGTGAGTTGGCTTCCGTCGTAATAGCTACCCAGAGGCACTGTTACGGTAGTTTCAATATTTGTGAAGACGATTTCTTCAGTTTCGGTAGTAAGCCAGGGGTATTCAGCATCGAGACCGATAGCAAATCCGCCGGTAGGTTGGATGTAATCGTTATCCTCTTTATAAATCATTCTCTTGAACGAGTAGTAAGTATCACGCTCTACGTGGCCTGAGAGATTGATTTCATTAAGCATATAGCCGAAAGACTGACCGAAGTAGTCCGAACGAGCGCTTTGAAGCGGTGCGAAATATTCAACCTTATCAGAATTGAAACCTTCAAACATTATTGCAAATGCCGGAGTTTCATCGGTCGTTTTGATTGCAACCGGTTCGTCAAACTTGAATGGCAGGTAGAGATAATCTTTGGAATTTTTATCGCCATACATATATTCAACCTGGCTGCCTTTGATGGTGCCGCGTGCCACGACGGTGAAAGTGTTGAAATCAGTGCTCAGTTCTGAATTGAGGCTGTAGATGGTTGCAGTGAGTTCAACATCGTCTGACATGCGTCCCCAGCCAAAGACACTGATTCCGTTAACAACCAGTGAAGATTCGGTTGAGGGGAAGAAAACATTGGCGATACCGATAAGATGTGAGAAGTTTCCGTCCATCGGCTTTTCACCGTTAAGTGAGTAGTTGAGCCAATAAGTATTGGTGAACTCATTGTGTCCGAAAACAGGAACACTTAATGCGCCCTGCGAATCATCCATAACGCTCACACGTGTCATATCCTGTTCGTTTATGCCGAATTGGAAGAGACAAGGAGCAAACGGACTTCCGTCCTCAAAGTTGATTTCAGCCTTACCGCCTGCCTGGAACACTGAGCAAGCTGATGTATAAGATGCCGGAGCTGCTCCCGTCGCGGTAGCATTAAGTGTAGGCGCAGTGTGGAAATTATTTGTGATAGTCTGCTCTGATGTGTAGTTAGGCACATAGGTGACATTGAGTTCATACTGATCGTCAGAAGTTGCTGTTTCACCTGTTGTAGGATCACTGTAATCCCATGAATAGGTTGCGTCTTCTCCTGACATGTTGATCCAGGTCAGGGGTGAGTAGACTGGATAGATAGCTATATCTCTGTTGAGACATGTCCAATCTTTGTCCATACCCCAGTAAAGACTATATGTCGGCGGCAGGTAGCTGACGTCTTCCAGAGAGGGTAATCCTATGCCGATCGCGTCGATAAACACTGCGTCGCCGTCTGAACCTACATAACGGAAGGCTACCTTGACGTTCTTATCATTGTAGTCTGCAAGACTTATGGTGTGCTTGACCAGAGCCTCGGGAGCCTCCATTAATAGGTCGTAAGCTGACCAGTCTGCGTATTCTTCAGCATAATCGCGGAGCACTTTCCAGTCTTCACCTTCTTCCTGAATCAGGATCTGAAGTGTGTAAGCGACTTCCTTGTCGCCTATATACTCGTATGCATCCCAGTCGATATTATCTGTTTTGAAGAAGAAGAAAGGCTGGAAGTAAACCCAGTATGAGAGCTGCATATTCTCGCCGAGTTTTACTTCCGGTGATATGAACCATTCATCCTGCTCGTCCATTGAGTAACTGATTCCGTAATAGAAATCTCCGTCAACCGGACCTGGCATATAGGGACTTGCTGCGCCGGGCCCCCATGATTCATCAAGGCTACACTCTCCGCGGTGGTCTACGGTCCATCCGTTGGGCGCCCATGTGAGATCAGATCCGTCCCATCCGCTGAAGTTTTCATAAAGTATATAGCCGTCTTTTGTTGAGGCTTTGGTTGCTACGCGGTTTGCAGGAACTTTAACGCGAGAGGCTGCGTTGGGCGTAAGTTGTTTGGCCCCGTTAACCTTGGTCATGATTCTGTCTGCTGACAGAGATTTGAACGTGCGCACAGTTTTGTGCTGTTGGGGAGACTCTTTGATGACAGCTTTATTTAGCTGTGGCTCGGTTTGGGCGCTTGCCCCTGCAGCGGTTGCCGCCATCAAGCCTAATAGTAAAAATTTCCTCATAGAAAAAAGATATAAATTATAAAAAGTGGATATTTAGTTTACTGGAATAGCGTTAAATAGACGCTTTAGTGCACAAATTTACATAATATTATTGTAAACTAAGCAATTTACTTGCGATTTCGGCCAAAATTGGAATTAATATGGCATTATAGGACTATTTTTAGTAATTTAGCATTGTGAAAATATATGTTTAGAATGTCCATGACTCAATTCCGCCGACAAGCTCTTGCTTTGCTGAAGAAATTTTACGGATACGATACTTTCAGACCCGGCCAGATCGAAATAATCGAGGCTGTGGCCTCAGGCCGCGATGCAGTTGTGCTTATGCCGACCGGCGGTGGTAAGTCGATGTGTTATCAGATGCCGGCGTTGCTTGCTGACGGCTGTGCTATAGTTGTGTCGCCGCTTATAGCCTTGATGGATGATCAGGTAGCGGCTTTACGTGCCAACGGGATTCCGGCTGCTGCGCTCCATTCCAATCTTTCTGAGGCCGAGAGTAAGACAATCCTGTCTAAACTTGTAGAGGGACATATCAAGATGTTGTATGTATCACCCGAACGTCTGATGCTCGACATCGAGCGTTGGCGCGGTGTGGTCGACATTAGTTTGTTTGCAATTGATGAAGCTCACTGCATTTCACAGTGGGGTCACGATTTCCGCCCCGTCTACACCGAATTATCCCGCATCAAAGATGTCTTTCCTGACAGACCTGTTGTTGCGCTTACTGCTACAGCTGACCGGTTGACGCGCGATGATATTGCTCGTCAGTTGCGACTTGCTGATCCCTTGAAATTCACCGGATCATTTGACCGCCCCAACATAAGCCTTAAGGTCATGCCAAATCCGGGGAAGGCCGGTCGTATTTCTGCAATTGAGCAACTGATTGATCGCTATCCCGATGATTCGGGTGTAGTCTACTGTCTGTCGAGGGCCGCTGCCGAGACTATGACCGCTGAGTTGCGGAGACGTGGTCACAAGGCCGTGTGCTACCATGCCGGCATGAGTTCTGTCGAACGTGCCCGTTCGCAGCGTGCTTTCATATCAGGCGACGCTGCAGTCGTGTGCGCTACAGTCGCTTTCGGCATGGGCATTGACAAGAGTAACATCCGGTGGGTAGTGCATAATAATCTGTCACCTAATATTGAAGCTTACTATCAGGAGGTGGGGCGTGCCGGTCGCGATGGCATGCCGGCCGAAGCTCTGATGTTCTATTCATTGGCTGACATGCACACTCTGCGTGCTTTTGCTGATGAATCAGGCCGTCAACTTGTCAACCGTGAGAAACTCGACCGCATGCTGCGCTATGTTCAGTCTCCCGTCTGCCGGCGCCGCACACTGCTC
>CAMWNL010000173.1 GCA_947175585.1 uncultured Bacteroidales bacterium
GTAGCGAGGTCCCGTGGGCGCTGAGATGTGTTTACTAGACTCAAATTTGAGAGTGTAAAGGCAGACCGGGGTATTTGGTTTAAAGTTGAAGCGATGGTGATAGTTCGTTTTTTTGTGTTATCTTTGTGGTTGGAAAATACTTTAATAACCATAAAATCATCATCTCATGAAATTTACAAATGCATTGCCGGCTTTTGCAGTAGCTCTCGCAATGGCATCCTGTGACTCGTCACCCAAAACGACACAGGTGCAGTGGGAGACTCTTGGCAATAAGACCGATGAATCGGGCAGTTATTATGTGCAACGCTTTACGATTACCGGTAACCATGACTTTGACCGTCTGGCTTTCAATCAGTTTGCACGCACTATGACACCGCTCAATCCGGCAGATACGATTATTGAAATCATGCCGGGCTACTACTGCATCTCATCTCCGCGATTCCGCGCGGCTGAGGGCGATACAGTGATAGTCGACATCAAGGTCAACGATATGCTCCGCGCAATCAGCTATGCCCCCGACGGAGTTCACACTGCAAATTTTGACGGCACTACATCACCGGTCGAACTTGTGTTTGCATCAATGATCGAACGCCCCGACCAGTATTCACTCCCCGGCAAGGACCGTATGCCTAAGGGTGAAGATATATATGCGTTCAATGAGTCACTGGCGGCTGACGTGCCGGGCGACTATGAGGCTATCCCCTCATTTAAGAAAGTCACTCTGACGGACGGCGAGTCAACAGTCGCCGATATTCAGATCGTCGAGAAGGCTGCCGATCCCTCAGTCGGTGAGAAGTACACTATCACGATTGCCGATAATGTGGCTACCGTAGAAGCAGCGCCTGAGTTTATGAAGACTGCACGTCAGCGCGCTGAAAATCTTATCGCAGGATTTGCAGGTCCGACAGTCGCTAATGCAGTGGTCGAAGACGAACCCGACTTCGCTTACCGCGCGGTGATGATTGATATCTCACGTAACTATCAGACTCCCGAAGAAATGCGCCGTATCATCGACTTGCTCGCCCGTTACGGTCTCAATCACCTGCATTTCCACTTCAGCGATGATGACGCATGGCGTCTCGACATCCCCGGTCTCCCCGAACTCGTAGAGGTCGGCGCCCGTCGCGGATACACATTGGATGAAAAAGATTTTATCGCCCAGATCCATGCCGGTAACGGTGACCCCAATACTACAGAAGGCACTGCCAACGGTTATTTCACTCAGGAAGACTTCATCGACATGCTCCGCTATGCTGACAGCCTCGGAGTGAAAGTGCTCCCCGAAGTTGAGTCTCCCGGTCACGCCCGTGCGGCCATCAAGGCTATGGAAAAACGCTACCGCACTACCGGCGATGCATCACTGCGTCTGATCGAAGACGGCGATACATCGGTCTACACATCAGCCCAGTCATTCCATGACAATGTGTTAAATCCTGCGATCGAATCATCATACGCTTTCCTCGACAAGGTGTATGACGGCATCATCGAGCTGTATCAGCGTGCAGGCGTAGAGCTGCCGGCTATCCACATCGGTGGTGACGAGGTGCCTCACGGCGCATGGGGTGGAACACCATCTGTCAACCGCTACCGTGAAGAGCACGGCACTGTCGGCAAACGCCCCGATGGCGCTTTCAATCTGACATCTGAAGGTTTCGGCGAAAGAAAAGACTTCTCTGACCACGAGATGCACGGAGTGTTCAACCAGCGTGTTTCGGATATGTTGAAGGAAAAAGGCGTGAAGATCGCCGGATGGCAGGAGGTTGTCTGCGATCGTCCCGAATCATACGACCAGGCAGTTGCTCCCAACACTTACGCTGTCAACAGCTGGACTCAGTCATTGTCAACTCCCAATGCTCCCTCGCGTCAGGCTCTCGACGGTAACTATCCGTTGATCCTCAGCAATGTCAACCGTTTCTATCTCGATATGGCTCCGAGCTATCATCCCGAGGAACGCGGTCTGACATGGAGCACTCCTGTCGATGAGTTTATCTCGCTCGGCGGTTATCCTGAAGAGCTCGTGGTTATGCAGCCCGGCGACCGTGAGAAGATCTTCGGTCTCTCAGGTCAGGTATGGTCAGAGACAGTGCGCAGTGCGGCTGACCTTGAGATGCGTCTGCTCCCGACTATGCTCGGTCTTGCTGAACGCGCTTGGAACAGCACTCCGACCTATAACAACGCAGACTACAACGCCGTTATCGCCGATCGCGAAATTCCGGCATGGGAGAAGGGTAATTACAATTATCACCTCCGTCAGCCCGGTGTGAAAGTAGTCAACGGTCAGATATTGATGAACGCACCTTATGCAGGCAAGGGTGAGATCCACTATACTCTCGATGGCACCCAGCCTACAGAGAAGTCTCCTGTCTACACTAAGCCGGTAGCACTTCCTGACGGCACCGAACAGATCCGCGCCGTCTACTATCTCAACGGCAAGCACTCAGTGACTACAATCGTCTGGCTCTAATTGACAGACTGATAAAAAGCAAGAAAAGACCGCCTCGGCGGTCTTTTCTTGCTTTTTATCACATCTGTACTATGTATATCTCTTGTCCTTAGGAGATTATGGCATTATGTCATAATCAGAAGAGTCCCAGTCGGCAATAGTTACATCAACCATTGATATTGGATTGGGAAGAACGGGCATATCTGGATTAGTGGGGTCTTGTTTTGCCCAGTAGCCTATGCCATTCGTAAAATCAATAGTGAATATATATTTGTGACCAGGTAAAAGATCTATAGTTTCCTCCTCACTAATATTAATTCGAAGTATTGCACACTCAGTCCAATTCATTAAGGAGTTGAGGTCATCGCGTGATACATTCTTTGGGATTCTCGATTCTTTTTCTTCATCTGTCCAGTTAGGATCGGGAATGATTTGTTCACCATCTTTATATACTTTAGCAAAGACCTTAATAAATGCTCCTCCTGAAGATGTCGGATTACCGTTGCCATAATGAGCCAGTTTAAGTGTTTGAGGAATAACAAACATAGGGCCAGTTTTACTTGTAAGAGACTTTACTTCTTTGGTGATTGTCGTTACTTGGGTTGGAGCGGTATAAACGCCATAAGAAGTGTCACTTTTTCCTTCAGGCTTAAATGCCTGCCATTTTTTATCGGTAATGGAATAAATACTAAAGGCATTAACAGGTGAAATATTCATAGAATGTACTACTACAGTGTGTTCAGCACTATCATCGCACTTAGCGCGGAATTCCAATTGGGCGTATGCGTGTGAAAACGACAATGAAATACCATTATTGGCATTTGCTCTGTTGGTAGTCGTGGTAGCAGTAATTAGGTCGAACTGATGAGCGGTATTTTTACCCATCTCATTTTTTATTGTACAATAGCCAGGCTGTAAGTCTAACAATACGTGTTTGTAGGCTGGATGTTTAGGCTGACAATCCGCAGCATTCGGATCGGAGTTAAGTCGCTCAGGTGAGGGCCAGAAAGCGGTGAAGTTGATGTTTTCTTTGCCATCAGGCCAGTAAATCTTCTCTTCCGACTTGAAGTTGCCATACTGATCCTTGATAAAGGGGGTTGCCTCGAAGACGGTTTCGGCTCCGTCGTCAGCATAAACCCAGATGGTGTCGAGATTGGCGATTGTTTTGTCAGAACCGCGCGACTGCACGTCAAGATGGAACTCAATCGGTCGTCCGGGATTTGAAGTCACGATTTCTTCCTGAGTACACGAACTGATGACAGCACAAGCAGCCGCCGTCATTGCAGGCAGAAGTAATGATTTGAAATGTTTCATTTTGTTTAAAATTAGATAAATAAATGTATAGGTTAATTAGGTTTATTTGGAGTCACGTCTATATCAACTATATTCCAATCGTCTACAGAGAAGTCCAATCCTCCTGACGATATTTTAGGCGGTAAATCGAGAGTGTCGATGACGATATGGCATCTATCGGACGGCTGAGAGTGAATCTGCGCGGTGACATCTTCAGAGTGATAGCGGACCGACCCGTCGCCGAGCCGAAGATAAAGCCCGAGATGGTGGATCGGATCATAAGAGCGCGAGGCTGTGAGTCCGCAATGGCCGAGAGTAAGTAAGTCTCCCCGGAGGCTGTCATCTGTGAGATGACGTAGCGAAAACTGAAGTCTGGCTGAATCAACAGGTTCGTTCTCTCGATTGATGATTGATCGGTGCATGCCGGAGAGAGTTGCCTCTACAGATTCGACAAGGTGGCTGTTGCGGAGATGTCTGATCTCAACCGAATAATGACAGCAGGCATCAGTCATAGTCACGACTATAGGACTGCCGTCTATATAGATATCGTCAAGACGGGCTATCCATAATGAATCGGGTGAGGGGCAGAGAGGCTGATTTAAGCGAGAGGAAGATAGTCCTTGTGTGTCATAGGCGTCACGCAAGGCAATAGCAAAATCTTTGAAAGAATCCGACCTGATAATCTTTATATCCTCATTGTCAGAATTGACCGCGACGGCTGAGTATCGTCCGGGACGGACGAGAATAAGCCCTCCGGTGCGGTCGGTAAATTCGTGACGAGTATAGCGTGAGCCATCCTCCGGAAATAAGTACAGGCTGAGTGTCGACGGAGAAGCATTAGGATGCCTGCTCCAATCAAAGACAACCTTTACAGGCAAACGGTCATGAGCATCATGGTCAAAACAGAGTTCGGGCTGACGGTCGCAACTCCACAATAATACAACCATCACAATCAAAAACGTTGATCTCATGATCCGCCTCCTTTCCCAAATTGATAAACAAGCATCACGGCTGCCTTTGTGGGACCGAAAAAACGGTGATTTCTGGTTGATTGCCACACCAGGTGGTCATCAACAATGCGATATGTCTGATATTGGCCGGTCTGAAATCCTAATCCGAGGATAAAATCGAGTCTCCAGTGGGCTGAGAGATAAAGTTTGTAGCCACCGGCTAAGCCTACACCAAGTGTAGGTTGGTCAAAAAATCGCGCACGTGAATGGCCGCTGAGATAACCGCTTGTGTTTAAGAGGATATTATAT
>CAMWNL010000174.1 GCA_947175585.1 uncultured Bacteroidales bacterium
TATCAGGGCACCTCTTTGGCTGAAGCGATAAAAATGTCGGCCGAAAGTTTCTCTTCGTCAGATGATGTTCACAAAGCGATTATCCTGATTACCGATGCTGAGGACCACGAAGGAGCAGCAGTTGAAGCCGCAAAAGCAGCCTCTCAGGCCGGCATTCAGGTTGATGTGATAGGTTTGGGTTCTGCCAAAGGTGCTCCTATTCCCCTACCCGGCTCAAAGGGTGATTTCATGCGTGATGCCGACGGCAAAGTCGTTCTCACTACAATTGATGAAAAGATGGGCAAAGACATCGCCGAAGCCGGTGACGGTATATATGTCAACGGAGCTTCCGGCAATGCCATAAGCCAGCTCACTGACAAACTCGATCAACTTGAAAAATCAGAATTCAAGAGAGTAAACTATAAAGCCAGTGCAGAGCAATTCCCGACTTTCGCGTGGATAGCCCTGATACTGCTGCTTGTCGATATATTTGTACTCGATCGCAAAATCAGCTGGCTCAAAAACATCAATTTCTTTACCAAAACAAAGTAAAGTCATGAAGAAGTTAACTCGTATACTGCTCTCTACGGCCGTCATCCTTTCAGCAGCGGCTATCGCTCCGGCGGCTTACGGCAAGTCGGTGAAAGCTGAGCGCAATTTAATTAAAGAAGGTAACAAGGCATTTGCTGACAGTAATTTTGTCGATGCTTTCGCGCTATATGAGAAGGCTCTGGTAGAGAATCCTTCGTCAGACGCCGCATTGTTTAACAAAGCGGTAACCCTCACTTATATGGCTAACGAAGACAATAAGGGCACAGCTAATGACCCACGCGTAAAGGCCGTTGAGATTTTCGAATCAATTGCCCGTACATCTCCTGATAACGAACTTGCCGAAAAGGCATATTATAATATGGGTAACATGGCTTTCCGTGAAGGAGACTATGCAGCAGCCATCGAGCAGTATAAAGGTGCGTTGCGAAAGAACCCCGACAACAAGAAAACCCGACAGAATCTGCGTATCGCTCAATTACAGCAGCAGGAACAAGATCAGAATCAAGATCAGGACCAGGATCAAGACCAGGATCAGCAACAGCAGAATCAAGATCAGCAGCAACAGCAGGATCAGGATCAGCAGCAGGAAGAGCAACAGCAGCAACAACAACCTCAGCAGCAACAACAGCAACAGATGACACAGAGTGCAGAACAGATACTGCAATCTGTTCAAAATAAAGAAAACAGCACCCGAAAGAAAGTGCAGGAACAAGAAGTCAAAAACGGAGGTCGCACTACGACCGATAAACCCTGGTAAAAATGATTACGCGCCATCTACGTTTCGCTATTTTGTTTCTGGCGTTGCTATCCTCTGTAGTAGCTTTCAGCCAGACATCTTTCAAAGTCGTACCTCCCGGCAACGTGATTGCCGGGCGTAATTTCTCGCTGACATTCCGCCTGACAAATGGTCAGACAAATGCTCCGAAACCGCCGGAATTGCAAGGATGTGACCTTCTTTACGGCCCTTCGGTATCAACTATGTCGAGCAGTCAGTATATAAACGGTCAGATGTCATCGACAACATCTGTCGACTATACATATATGTATCGTGCTACGACTCCGGGTAAAGTGACCGTACCGGAAATCACGGTTAACTCCGGCGGTAAGGACTACACCTCAAAATCAGTGTCGTTTGAAATACTTCCGCCCGACAAGCAGGTGCAGTCTCAACAGGGCGGACAGCAGTCTGCGCCCCCTGTGAGCGCGGTTGATCCGTCGACTCATCGCCCGGGTGCCGTGTCGCCCAACGACTTGTTTGTGCGCGTATCTTTTTCTAAAACCCATGCTCTCGAACAGGAAGCCGTAATGGCCACAATCAAAGTATATACCAAATACTCGATAACAAGCTTCCTCGTCACTCAGCAGCCGCTTTTCGACGGATTCCTTTCTGAGGAGCTCCCCGTCAATCTCGAAGTTAACCTCGAAAACTATAACGGACAGAATTACAATACAGCCGTTCTCAAACGTCTTCTACTCTATCCCCAGAAGTCCGGCAAACTGACAGTCAATTCAGGTAAGTATGACATTACAATTCAGCAGTTCGAATTAGTCAACATGGGTTTCTTCACAACCCAACGACCGGTTGAACGACAGATTACCACTGAATCAAACATGGCCTCAATCGAGGTAACACCTCTTCCCGAACCGAAACCGGCCGGATTTGAAGGTGCTGTCGGCAGTTTTACTGTTTCAACCGACCTGCAACCGGAGTTACTCCGCACCAACGAAGCGGCTTTATACACCTATACCATCAAAGGAACCGGTAATATCCGCTACCTCAAGCAGCCGGACGTGAAGTTCCCCGCAAGCATTGACCGCTACACTCCAAAGACAGATATTGACGCTCGGATTGTGGGCGCCAACACCACAGGTACCTATCGTGTCGACTATACAATCGTGCCTCAGGAAGCCGGCAAACTTGTCATCCCCGGCACTCCATTCGTTTACTACGATATCGACAAAAAAGAATATGTGACTCTTGACACACGCTCTTACGAACTCAACGTGGCCAAAGGTTCGTCAACATCATCAGTTGTCGAACAGCGAGAGATTGACAAGAGCATGCACGATATTCTTCATATCAAGCCTTCGACCGAACTCTCGAAGAAAGAGATATCATATATCTTTCACAATGGCCTCTATTGGCTGGCATTTATAATAGCGATTGCCATACTCATTGCCGTAGCCGTCATCTATCGTCGTCAGCTCAAATTCAACGCTGATGTAAAGGGACGCAAAATAGCCCGTGCAAACCGAGTTGTGTCAAAGCGTCTCAAATCAGCACGCGAGTTTATGAAGGCTCATGAAAATGAAAAATTCTATGCCGAGCTTGCCAAGGCTATGTGGGGCTACATAAGCGATAAACTCAGTATCGCCCCCTCACAGTTGATTCGCGACAACATCGCCTCTCAACTTGAAAATTACGGCGCGTCAGACCAGACAGTCAAAGATGTTCTTTCTGTTCTTGACGAATGTGAAATGGCCCGTTTCACTCCCCAACATTCTGACCAGGAAGTAGCCCAGCTCTATGATCAAGCCGTGGCAGCAATCAAGAGTCTCGAAGATGTCAAAAAATAAACAGTAAGCAATATGAAACATATCATAGCAATCTGCCTCTCCCTACTCTGCCTCACCGCGTCAGCCGCAAACCTCGCCCAGCAGGCAGATTCGGCATATAATCGCGAGGCATACTCCGACGCTATCCGTCTGTACACCGAGTCTATCAACAATGAAGGAGTGTCCTCAAACATCCTATACAATCTCGGTAATGCTTACTATCGCGATAATCAACTCGGCAAGGCAATCATCTGCTACGAACGAGCCCTCACTCTCGACCCGTCGAATAACGAGGCTGCAATCAATCTTAACTTTGTCAAGACGCGCATCGAAGACGCCCCGGAAGACGACAGCAGTTTCCTGAGCAATGTTCATAAACAGATTGTATCGACATTCTCTCCCGATGCCTGGGCCTGGATTGCACTTGCTCTGTTCATAATCCTGCTCGGCACTATTGCCGCATATATTTTCTCAGGTAATGTTACCGTTAGAAAATTCGGATTTTTCGGTGCGATCGTTATGGTCTTCGTATTCATTTACATTATTGCGATAGCTTATCAGACAGCAGGAGCATATCGCAATCATGAATCGGCAATCGTAATCGTGCCTACAACTAATTTGAGCTCTGCTCCGCGCTCGTCTCGCAGCGACAAAGAAAAAGTAGTGCCCATCCATGAAGGTACAAAAATTGAAATACTCGACTCTTTGTCTACTCCCGACGATCCAAACGTAGGCAAGTGGTATGATGTTAAAATCAATAATTCCTCACGCGGATGGCTCAATGCATCTGATGTTGAACGAATTTAAATCACTCACTGCGGCGTCAGAAGACTCACCCGTAAAAAAACATGTTAAAAAACATATTTTGTAAATTCACATTTTCCGATGATATTTTTGTTCATTTCAAAAAGATAGTCTAACTTTAGGGTGAATTAAAAATACATTGATCGTTTAATCTTAAAATTATAAGAATCATGAGCAAAACAATCACATTCAACGAACTTCGCCGTCTGAAAGACAGCTTGCCCGACGGTTCGATGCACCAGATTGCTGATAAACTTAATACGACAGTCCAGACTGTCCGCAACTATTTTGGTGGCAGCAACTACGATTTCGGTAAAAACTGTGGTGTTCATATCGAACCGGGTCCTGACGGAGGCATTGTTGTTCTCGATGACGCTACAATATATGACATGGCTATCGAAATCCTCAAAGAGCAGGAACCCGAAGCCTAATCTATTATTGACACCCGACTTACACAAAATCTCATTCTCTTCTTCTCCTTTTCCACATATTTATTATTATGAGTCAGGATTCTGCTTCGCGACTGATTACCGTCGCAATCCATACCTACGACAAGGCCGTAGCCTTGCGTTCGCTCCTCGAAAGCGAGGGCATTGAAGTCACGCTTCAAAATGTCAATCTCGAACATCCGACCGTGTCGTCAGGTATAAGAGTCAGAATCCACGAAAATGACCTGCCATTAGCATTACGCATTATCGAGAATCACGAGATTTTCGTTGCGCCCGAGACAACACAAGATAATACCAACTCTCATAATATCCTTGTGCCGGTTGATTTTAGTGACAATTCTATCGAAGTTGTCAGGATTGCCGCCACAATCGCCGCCCAGCATAAAGCCTCTCTGACTTTGCTTAACTCGTTTATCGATCCTTTGATTGGTGGCGAAGGCGTGCAACTTACCGAATCACTGACCTATGATGTCATAGACGCTGAATCCCGCCAGCAGATTGCCGCTTCAGCAAAAAAGGCGATGGACGATTTTTCCAGAAAAGTACGCGAGGCCATGAAGGCTGGAGATGTATGCGCTGTGAAATTCTCGACTGAGGTCGTCGAAGGTGTTCCTGAAGACGCCATCAGCGCCTATGCCA
>CAMWNL010000175.1 GCA_947175585.1 uncultured Bacteroidales bacterium
TGACCACGCCGGAAGAACAACCCGTGGAGGAGAAAAAACCGGAAACTCCCGAAGTAAAAGTCGGGAAACCGGCCGAAACCACCCCCAAAAAGCCGACAGGCTACAATGACAAGTCGCCCATCTGGAGAGTTCCCCACAGCTACTCACCCTTCTGGGACGGCGACGACAACTCCGTATACGGAGGATAGAGCCGCCTCGATTTATTCTGATAAACAGCCGATATATCGGAGTTTTTACTTATCTTTGCGACAGTTAACTCAAATATCAATCCTAAATCTGATATATGAACTTTTTGCTTACTGTTCTATTTTGCGTTTTAGCTTTACCTGCGCTTTGTTATGCCCAAAGTGACATTAACGAAAGCGACACCATCAGTAGCACATACACTCCTGAGGAATTAGCTGTGCTTTTAACTGACTCAATTCACGGCGAAACCGGTATAATCAGTTTCCCTGATCAACATTTCAAGCTCACCGTGCCCGAAGGCTTTGTATTTCTCAACCCCGATGACACAAAGCATCTCCTTGTTGACTATTGGGGTAACCCCGACCAATCGGTCGACTGGTTGCTCGGCTCGTTAGTCAGCAGCGATTTCGATATATACGGCGAAGTCGAGATTGCATATCCCCTATCATATTTTGATGAAGGCTACGTGTCTGACGAAGACGCCGAGGACATCGATTATGATGATTTACTGAAAGAGATCAAAAAAGATCTAAAAGACCAATACGAATCTGATCCAACTGGAAGTAAATGGGAAATTGTCGGCTGGGCATGGAAACCAAACTACGACAAGGTCAATAAATCCCTCTCGTGGGCTAAGCACTTTGTCATTGACAACTATAAGGAGGTGATTAACTATGATGTCAGAATCTTAGGCAGAGAAGGCTACGTTATCATTCGCGCAGTTGCAGATCCCGTAGACAAAGATAAACTTATTGACGATAATTCGGACATTGTCTCGAGCGTCAAGTATGACGAAGGTTACAGATATGAGGATTTCGATCCGGAGACCGATCATATCGCCGAGTGGACTATCGGCGGTCTTATTGCAGGCAAGGTGCTCGCCAAGACCGGAGTATGGGCGATAATCGCTAAGTTTGGTAAAGTTATCATCGTGGCGCTCCTCGCTCTGTTTGCGGCGATGCGCAAACGCATTGCCTCGCTGTTCTCACGTCGCAACAAATCAAGTGAAACGCCTGACAACGACAATAAGTAAATTACAATAATAATGTCCTTTATTATGAATCGGTTTTTAAAATTAACTCTCGGACTTTTAATTGGACTGGGATGCGTTAATGGCGCCAATGCTGAAGGCTATAAGCCCTCTGACGAAGTGATGAAATCTCGCGCAGACTTCGCTGCCGACCGCTTCGGCATATTCCTTCACTGGGGTATTTACAGTATGTTTGGCCAAGGTGAATGGTATCTTAATTACGGACCTACAGCCGAAGAATATGCTAAAGCTGCCAAAGGCTTCTACCCTGCTGATTTTAATGCAGCGGAATGGGTTAAGGCTATTAAAGACGCCGGTGCTAAATATATCTGCATCACTACTCGCCACCACGACGGATTCTCGATGTTTGACACAGAGCAGAGCGACTACAATATCGTTGACGGCACTCCCTTCAAGCGCGACATTCTTAAAGAACTGGCAGACGAGTGTCAGAAACAAGGTATCGCCTTACACCTCTATTACTCTCATATCGACTGGACGCGACCTGACTATCCGCAGGGACGCACAGGTCATGACACCGGTCGCGACGCTTCGCTCGCTGACTGGCCTGCATACTATGACTTTATGAACAACCAGCTCCGCGAGTTGCTGACCGGCTATGGCCCTATTCGTGCTATCTGGTTTGACGGTTGGTGGGATCATGATGAAGACGCAACGCCATTTGACTGGCAGCTTCCCGAGCAATACGCTATGATCCATGAGTTGCAACCGGGCTGCATGGTAGCCAATAACCACCATCAAGTGCCATTTGAAGGCGAGGACATCCAGATTTTCGAACGCGATCTGCCGGGAGAGAACACTTTCGGTCTTTCCGGTCAGGATGTCAGTGCCCTGCCCCTCGAAACATGCAACACGATGAACGGTATGTGGGGCTACAAAATTAAAGACCAGGATTACAAAGACACTAAAACGCTGATACGCTATCTCGTCCGTGCCGCCGGTATGGGTGCCAACCTACTGCTCAACGTAGGCCCCCAACCCAACGGAGAACTTCCGGCAACAGCTCTCCAACGCATGGCGGAGATGGGCGAATGGCTTCGAGAGAACGGTGAAACCATCTATGGCACCGAAGCCGGACCGTTCCCGGCCCAAAGTTGGGGAACTACGACGCGCAAAGGCGACCGTCTCTTTGTCCACATCATGACTCCGGAGACAAACGCCATACTCCTCCCCGGCAAACTAAATGTTCGCTCAGCCGTAGAGTTTAATTCTCGCAAACCCGTTAAATTCAAGAATATGGGTGACCACACCCTTCTTCAACTTGATTCGACTCCTGATTCAATCGACTACATAATCGAGTGCGAAGTGAAGCAATAACTGATTACAAATAAAAAGTGAAGGATGAAAAATGACAACCAAAAATTTTTCATCCTTTATTTTTTATTGTATAGTTATATAAATTGGTTTAACTTTGAAGTTGATTTGACTGTGACCCGTCGGATAGTGATCACCGACAACCTTCGGGGTCATATATATTGATTTTACCTGTTTCGGAGGTCTCAGGTGTAAACGCATATTAACCCAATGGCTAACAACTTACCTAAATTATTTTTTTCGTTTGTACTTGGTGCTTCGGCCATTACCCCGGCTCTTTGTGTTCCGGCACACCCAACGATGAAAGCACCTGCTGTTGTGTATAGAGAAGCATCCTCTGCACAGTTGAAAAGTATGAATCATCGTCTTGAGGCCGAAACTGCCGGTAGTGCCGCTCTGACAGTCAACCTTGATTACATTGACAATGATTACACACCTAAAAACATCTATATCTACAATGAGGATGTTTTTGAAGGTGGCTAGACCCTGAGCTGCGTTGCGTTGTATTTGAAGGACTTCCTGATGGTGTATACACTATAATGGCATCATTTGACGAAAAGACCTCCCACTTTGGAACAGATTGGACTATGTGTTTTGTGTTTAAAGAGGATGTCAAAGTCGAAGGCTTAACAGAGATAACAGTTGACCCTACAACTGCGACCAACCAGTTTATAGGCAAATCACTTCTTCCCAACGGAGAAATTGCAGAAGTCGACATATACCGATATGATGAAAACTTCGACTATGAATTTATCCCCGGCAACTGCTCTGATAAATTGATCCAGACGACCATTTATGACACCAGATATGACGCATGGATCGTAAGCGCCATTGGCAACACAGGCACATACGCCATGGAGAATTATTTCGGGCCCGGAATCCATTGGAAACCTGAAGAACAGTACAATATTATGGTAAATGATATTTCCGATAATTTAGTAATTATTCAGCAGAGAGACAATTACACTGACGACGGAATGGTTGCTACCGTGGCCTACTCTAAAGGTCTGTCAAATTTCGACTTATCAAACAATCCTGAGAATTATCAGAAAGTCAGTGAGTCATTCGACCACACTCCTGCCTTCGATAGCTATGGGGCGACCGGTGAGATATACCAGTTGACTGGACTCGGCTACAAAGGCTGGAGCTATTTCCCTTACTCTATGATACCATGGCGCATGAGTTCGCCCAGCACACTATACTACTCAACATCAGACAACGCCGACGACTTCGAGGATTTCCATTCCTACTACCGTTTTGAACTGTATGACGCAATGGCCGACTGGAACCAATTTTATGTCAAAGGACAGCGTCTGACTTTTGACGATCAGGGCGGAGTTTATGAATTCTCAAATTTCTTTACCCCATCTGAATACAGTGGAACAAGAGCTGTAAATGAAGAGGGCGATGAAATCTACTATGAATTTCCCGGCAACTCGGGTCTTAATGTAAGACCGTCGGAGATGACACCTTATGTCTACGGCAACTCTATGGCTTATAACACCATCTCACCGGTAATTTACCATAACGATAACGGTTATTATACAAATTTCAATCCTAACTATAAAGGTCTGCTCGGAGAAGATCGTGAGGCTGATAAAATCGCATTAAAGACTCAGGTATACCATAACGGTGAGGAGCTATCTGTAGCACCGGAGGATTGGAATTCATTTTGGCATCAGGCACCGTCTAATGACAATGCCGGGGTTTATACTGCAAAGTTTGTCAACGATGAAAATATCAAAGTCGGAGATATGCAAGGCTACAATATCACTGAACTTAGCTTCAGCTATGATAACGAAGATATTTGTCCTCCGTCTCTACAGGCCATCCAGTTCAGAAACAACGACAATGTGTTCACTCACGAATTTTCTGACAAATCCGATGTTAATGTAATTATTGCAGGCGGTGACTATGACTGGTGGGAAACTGAAGATTATCTTGAATATAACTATACATCAAAGCCTGTAAGCCTCGAACTTGAAATCGCTCGTCACGGAGAGGAGACAAAGTCATGGTCTAAGATTGAAACTTCAATTATCGAAGAATACAACAATATCGCAGGATATGGTTACTACTTCAAAGGTAATCTTAATGATGTTGAACTTCCGTCTTCTGACTCATGGTATGACCTTCGTATCTCTTTAACAGACGAAGCCGGTAACACTAATGTACAGGAAATCGGACCTGCATTTAAGATATGTTCTTCCACTACAGACATCTATGAAATTGCTGCAAACGAAACTTCTATCAAGTATCTTGATGGTAAACTCATAAGCATCGACGGTACAGTCGGAAATTTCACGGTCACAGATGTAACAGGTAAAATTGTTAAGAAATTCAGTGGTAAGTCTGTTGATCTTAGCGACTTATCTGCAGGCATCTATTTTGCCGTATTTGAAACGTCAGAGACCATAAGC
>CAMWNL010000176.1 GCA_947175585.1 uncultured Bacteroidales bacterium
GGTCAATATCACGCATGCCGGGTTGATATAAACGAGGAATACGTTCGTAAAGGCTTGTCTGACGTATGCCGGAGTTGCGTATTTTATCGAGCTCGAAGTCTGTTTTTACGGCTCTGGCCTGCATAAGAATTGATGACGCATCTGCATAGTTGATATTATCTCCAAAAGCTTTCTTAATGCGAAGCACAGTTGAATATGTGGCAGACGACATTTCGAGACCGAGAGTTACGTCTGATAAATTCAGTTTTTCGGGAAGATCTTCGATTTTGCGGATATAAATTGCATCGGGATCCTGAAGTACCGACGGTCTCCTTACAACATACTTTATGTTGCCGGTCAGCGGTACGTAAATATACCCACAGAAGACACGACCGGTCAAATAGTAGATATTAGCATTGCTGCTTATAAGTATGGCATCTACATCTTCAGCCGACATGATGTCGCGAAGCCGCAGCAAGCGTAAATCAAGATCATCGGATTGCAGAAGTTGTAAATTGTCGTGGTTATGCTTAGTCATCGGGAGTGTGAATTATACAAATTTGAGAAGGTCTTTGAAACAATTCAGTCTGATTGTCGCATCCGGAACGTTGCCAAATCCATAGGCTGCCCACGCAAATTTGACGCCGGCTTGTAAGCATGAGTCAAAATCGCTTTGGGTGTCTCCAACGTATAGGGGCGCCTTCAGATCATAACGCCGGCCGATTTCAGTTATGTTATAAGCTTTATCGCGATGAGTGTCGCCATGACTTAGGGTAGCCGTTATGTAGGGGGACAGACCGGTGTATTTCAAGAAGGTTGGCAGACCGTATTCCGAACAGTTGCTGACCATAAATAGTTTGTATTTTTCCGCAAGCAATGATAGTGTTTCCTTAACTCCGTCATAGAGTTTACCCCCCAGTTCCGGCATCATCTTACGCTCATTTTCGTCAAGAGTTTCATAGAATACAGGACTATTAAGGGCCTCGGGCACGATGACAGCGACAATTTTTTCGATTGTCTTGCCCATAAGACCTATCAGCTGCTCACGTGATACAGGCTCGCGTTGTATATTGCATTGTTGTAAGGTGACATCCCATATTTTACAATAGGAGTCGACGGCATCCCATAGGGTGCCGTCCATATCAAATATTATGCTATCGAATTTTTTATCTGACATTTTACTTATCGTTTGAAATGAAAATAAGTCCAATCTGCTCGACATCAGGTAGGCGGTCAGAGCGCATGATGTGGCGCAAGGATAAGGTTGTCGGAGTCTTGAGTGTCAGGTTGTGAAGAACCGTGTCTACTCTTTGAAAACTTAGACCGAGGCCACGTCCCTGCCAGTTGCCGAATGCGTCGGCCAGCAGGATGTTGAGTGTATCAGGCGACAGATTGTCAGTCGGATTGTAGCCCAATTCCATCCAAATATTACTGTATGGATAGGCAGCTGTATGACGGACTGCAACAGCAATATCACCGTGCCAAATCGAGTCTGAGTCCATTGGTTCGAGATTATAGAACAAAGTGTCGCCATATAGCCATCCTGAGGCATCAACAGCGTGGAATGTGCCGCTCTCTCTTTGCTGACCACACGAAACAGTTATGAGTGTGGCGACAATAACAGCAACCACAGATAGAAGTTTAGCCATTCTTGTCTCCGTTATCAGGCTTCGGGACGGATGCACCGTCATTTTGCTGCGGTTTTCTCTTTCCCTGCGGTTTGCGTTTACGGTCGTTGTTGCGTGGCTGACGGTTGTCACTCTGGTCAGGCTTGTTATCGGCGTTATTATCCGGGTTGACGGGGCGGTTGCCGTTGTTTTTATTCTGACCTCCAGACTTAGACTTATTTTTCTTTTTCTTCTTTTTGTCGAAGCGCGTCACATCGTCTTGACCGAGAATGTCACCGAATGCTTTTTTCTCTGCTGGTTTGGCATCAGAGTCGCGCGAGAGAGTCAGAGGCTTTTCTCCGGCTTTGTTGAGTGCGATTACTTCAAATGCGCGGTCAGCATCGATGGTTACGAGATTGGCTGCGATATTTTTGTCAGTCGAATATGTGATTTCGCGTTTGAATATATCTGTCTTGAAGTGGAAATACGTTGAGTCAGCAGTCTCAAGTCTTATGTCTTTGGGAGGCATGCGTTTGGCACTTTCAACGTAAGTATCTACCTCAAAATTGAGACAGCATTTAAGTTTTGCACACTGTCCGGCAAGTTTCTGAGGGTTAAGAGATATGTCCTGATAGCGCGCGGCGCTGGTAGCTACGGAGACAAAATTAGTCATCCAACTTGAGCAGCACAACGGCCGTCCGCAGGGACCGATACCACCGATGCGGCCTGCTTCCTGACGGGCTCCGATCTGTTTCATCTCTATCCTTACTTTGAATGTCTCGGCAAGGACTTTGATGAGTTGACGGAAGTCAACGCGTTCATCAGCAATATAGTAGAAAATCGCCTTATTACCGTCTCCCTGATACTCAACGTCACCAATTTTCATATTGAGTTTCAGGCTTTCGGCAATTTTACGGGCTTTAATCATTGTGCCGTGCTCTTTGGCCTTAGCTTCTTCAAACTTTTCGAGATCAGCAGGTTTAGCTTTGCGGAATATGCGTTTGATTTCGGCATCTGGTTTTATTCGCGCCTTACGCATACGTAAATTGACAAGCGCGCCCACGAGGGTAACCTGGCCTATGTCATGACCCGGAGAGGCTTCGACGGCTACGACATCACCTATTTCGAGGGGGATATTGGTAGAGTTTTTATAGAATCCTTTTCTGGTGTTTTTGAATTGGACTTCTACCATATCACTGTCAGCATATCCACCCGGGATATCTTCGAGCCAGTTAAACGCATGAAGCTTGCCTCGCGGCTCGCGATGGCAGCATTTGCCACAGCCTCGGCGTGGAGGCTGTAGTTCAGCGTCGTTGCGGTTTTGGTCTTATTCGTCCATTGGCGTTGAAGAGTTTATTTGGCGAAGCTTACTGCGCGAGTTTCGCGGATAACTGTGATTTTAACTTGACCGGGATATGTCATTTCGTCCTGAATGCGGCGAGCGATTTCCGATGAAAGCTTTTCGGTTTCAGTGTCGTCAATCTTGTCGGCTCCAACAATAACACGTAGTTCGCGACCGGCCTGAATAGCATAAGTTTTGATAACGCCCGGATATGACAGCGCGAGCTGTTCGAGGTCTTTGAGTCGTTTGATATATGCTTCTACGATTTCGCGACGGGCACCGGGACGGGCACCTGAAATGGCATCACATACCTGAACGATAGGTGCAAGCAATGAAGTCTGTTCGATTTCGTCGTGGTGAGCACCAATGGCGTTGCAGATTTCCGGTTTCTCCTTATATTTTTCAGCAAGTTTCATGCCGAGAAGTGCGTGAGGAAGTTCGGGCTCTTCGTCAGGCACCTTGCCAATGTCGTGTAGTAAACCGGCACGACGAGCCTTTTTGGGGTTAAGACCAAGTTCAGACGCCATGATGGCACAAAGATTTGCAGTTTCGCGCGAGTGCTGAAGCAGGTTTTGTCCGTAGCTTGAGCGATATTTCATTTTGCCGACCATGCGGATGAGATCGGGATGCAAGCCGTGGATACCGAGGTCGATGGCTGTGCGTTTGCCGGTCTCGATGATTTCTTCTTCAATCTGTTTACGGACTTTAGCGACAACTTCTTCAATGCGTGCAGGATGGATTCGGCCATCGGCAACGAGCTGATGCAGGGCAAGACGGGCGATTTCGCGACGCACCGGGTCAAAGCCTGACAACACGATAGCCTCAGGAGTATCATCCACGATTATTTCGATACCTGTAGCCGCTTCAAGTGCACGAATGTTGCGGCCCTCTCGACCAATTATACGTCCCTTTATCTCGTCAGAATCAATGTGGAATACTGTTACGGAATTTTCAATGGCAGTTTCTGTCGCGACGCGCTGTATGCTCTGCACGACAATGCGTTTAGCTTCCTTGTTGGCTGTCATTTTAGCGTCATCCATAATGTCATTGATATATGACGCAGCAGCGGTCTTGGCTTCATCTTTCAGAGACTCAATGAGTTTCTCGCGAGCCTCATCAGACGACAAACCCGAGATGTGTTCGAGTTGCTCCTGAGCATTGCGGTGCAGTTTGTCAAGTTCAGCCTGACGAGCTTCAGCCGCTGCAAATTGGGCTTCAAGTGTCTGGCGAGAAGCCTCGATTTCATTTTTTGCACGTGCGTTCTCGCTCTGCTGCTGGTTGAGTTGCAGTTCGCGTTGTTTTATCTTAGCTTCAGCAGACTGCATCTTGGCCATGCGCTGGTTAGCTTGTTTTTCGGCGTCAGCTGTAATCTGTAGAGCTTCTTCGCGACCTTCAAGCACCTTGTTGCGTTTGAGATCTTCAGCTTCGCGTTCGGCATCGGCGAGGATGCTTTTAGCTCGTGTGCTTGCCATCGAGCGCTGAACGATAATCGTGACCACCACGGCTATTGCAGCAGCAATGATAGCGATGGCAACGCATATCAATATGTAAATTAAATCCATGATATTTAGTTAAATAATTTGTAATGTTAAAATATATATTTATCAAAAAAAATCGCACGGCACTTATCGTCAGGTAATCAAGCCTGTCAATAAGCAGCAGTGCGGTGATATTATTCAGGCCCACTCTTGGGACTGAGACCGGCAACTTAAAGCCTTGTTTACTCAACTTTTAGCAGCAGTTCGTCAAGCTGCTTTTCAAAATCATCAATCATTCGACCTTGTGCTTCTATCTGACCGCTCTTGCGGTAGTAGACTTCTGCGGTCGCCAGTGCTGCCAGAGCCAGCACATAGTGAGATGATTTATTTTTATGCACCTGACGCAAGTCGGCCCAAGTATTGTTGATGAGTTCCGCAGCTTTGCGGTAGACTCTTTCTTCGGCACGGTCAATCTTTAGTGTGATTGGCTCTACGTCGGCTATTTTGAGTTCTATTTTAAGTATATCGTTCATCTACATCTTCATTCTTTTAGGT
>CAMWNL010000177.1 GCA_947175585.1 uncultured Bacteroidales bacterium
GTAATAGAAACAATTCAAGACTAGAAAACTGAAGTGGAGGTAATGAAGCAAACAGGCCACGATCTGCCGTCACTATATAAAGAGACGGCAAAAGGCGGCTTGGCTGTTATAAAGTAAAAAAAATAAACTATTTATCGCCGAAAGTTTCTTCGAGTTTGGGATTGACCGGGCCAAAAATACAGCGTTCGTATTTGGTTTTGAAAACTTCGAAGCATTTGTTGCAGCGGATGCAGCGCGACTTTTCGAGATTTTCGTCGCGCATTTTCACGATGAAGTCGGGCTGGGTGAGTAGGGTGCGTCCCATCGCTGCCATGTCAACCGCTTCAAGTGTACGGTCAATTGTATCGCGTGAATATATGCCTCCGACAAGAGCCACTGTCAGTTGGGGCAATGCTTTTTTGACGGCTTGAGCATAGTCGATGAAATAGCATTGGGCGTCTTTTGGTTGCTTAGCAAAACTCATGCCACTGACTTCGAGCAGGTCGATGCCTGCGTCGTAAAGATGCTTTGCATAATCAATCAGCATGTCAAGGTCATCAACGCCCGGGAGAGTGTTGTGAGCGTTGACTTTCACAAATATTCCGAATGAATCGCCGCAGCGTTGACGTATGCCTCGCACAATGTCGGTGACGATGCGGATGCGGCCGGCTGCATCGCCTCCGTAACGGTCAGTGCGGCGGTTGAGATCGGCGTTTAGCACTGAAGCTAATAGATACCAGTGTGCAGCGTGGATTTCAACGGCGTCAAATCCTGCTTTCTGTGCTCTGACCGCACCGTCAATCATCCACTCGGCAATACGAGTCATTTCGTCGGTCGTAAGCTCATTAAAATCAATGGGATTAAGACCGCGAGGACCGGCGTGGGAAATCTGAGCTACAGCGAGTGCGCCATACTGATGGATTTTTTCGGGGATGCGTTTCAGACCTTCTATGTATGAGTCATCACCGATGCTTAGCTGTACGATGTCAGCACGGTTAGCAATGTCGGGATCTACGCTGAGATGACCGGTGATAATTGTGCCGATTTCATTGCGAGCCAGCACATCATACATTTCGATCTGAGCGTCGCTGACTGTAGCGTCACGATTGCCGAGATGGTCGTTGGTTGCACTTCTGATAATGCGGTTTTTCGCCGAGAGAGAGTCGCTGATTTTTATTGGAGAAAATGGAGATGGCATATTTCTGATTAATTGATTGTTTGAATTAAAACCGACAGGTGTTAATAAAAGTTCGCCCCGACGTTGCAATGATAACGCCGGGGCTGTATAGATTATCTATAATTATAGAAGAAGCAGGTTATCTCAAGCGATCGTAGCTACGAAGCTTGCGCAAGTCACTTTTCATGAAGCGATAGGCTCCAATAGCAAAAATCAAAGTGATTACAAGCAGAACCAAACCTCCGAATACCACAAAGTTTGCGCCGGGATAAGCATTGTAAATGACGAAAAATCCGGTGACTAAAGTAGCAACGATAAGCATGATGGAGAGTAGGGTGACGGTCATCTGGCGCTTGAGATTTTTATACATGAAAATCGAGATGAACAGTAAGACAGCCACTAACAGCGCTACTGTGAACAACACCGGTGCATCTTTAGCGTAGACAGCAGAGACTGAGTCGGGTGATGCGTCAAGATTATAAGTCGCGATCGGTGTGCAGCAGAATATGGCCATTAACACCACGCCGAGGAAGAGGAGGACAGATTGCCAACGTTGGATTACCATAATAGAAATTAATATTGATGATTGATGTTAATAATTTATTGTTTCAAACTGTAGATGATTGCATCGATGACCAGAGGCATTTCGTCGACGTTGATTCCGGCCAAGGCCAGATACTTTCTATCAGCACGAATGGTCTCGATGAGTTTATCGGCAGAGGATCGCTCGGCTGAGAGCCTGTAGTAATTGATCGCTTCGCCAAGGCGTTGTCGCGCCCAGGCGAGATGCCCAGAGTTGAGCAAGTCGTCGGACGTAGGTTCGGCGGCGATAATGCGGTCATAGTAGTTCTGAGCTTCGTCAAACTGCCGGTTGATAAATAGCGCCCAAGCTAACGGACGCAGGGGCTTTATGCTGTCGGGATTGATAAATTCAGCTTTATGAAGTTGGTTTACAGCCTTGCTATATTCTTCGGCAAGGATATAGAGACGGCCCAGATTGACAGCTATGTTAAGATCTTCGGGCTGAAGTTTTGCGAGGCGCTCGGTCACCGAAATGGCTGAGGCATATTGACCAAGTCGCCGATAGACAGATGCGAGATGCTTGAGATTCCAGAGGTTGGAACCGTCGAGCAAATCGGCCTGCTCATAATATGACGCCGCAGCCTCCAGATCACCGAGTTTTTCGCAGCAGAATCCAAGTTTCTGATATCTGGGGGCTTCAGGTGCCGAAAGATCGTCAATCTGCATGAAGATACGTCGGGCATAGTCATACAGACCTATCTTGAAATAGAACTCACCAAGTGATAAAAGCGACTCTTCATTGTTGAAACCGTCGGCCAACGCTGCAATATCGACAGGATTGGCTACGTGAGAGAACGGATTATAGAAGTCTCCTTTGCGCCTGAAAAGATGATAGAAGCGGTAAAGGGAGTGGACATAGTTGTTGATCTCGTCTTTTCGACTGACCGGACGATTTCCGCGGTCAACTGAAGCCAGCATTTCAGATATTTCACTCTGCTGATTTTTGAGTTGAGTCATCATCATCGATCTCTGTGATTCAGGCATCATCGACAGGGAAAGCGCCATGGAGTATTTGTCGCTGTCGCAAACAAACGGCGCTACGGCAATCATTGCCGCTATCGGGGAGCCTTCTCCTCCGAATTCTGACACGGCGCTGTGTTCGCTGTCAAAGGGCATAAACCAGTTGGCGACTTCGTTGAAGAATGGGAATTGTTTCAAAGATGAGAATGTTGTCATAAATACATCGGCACCCTCTTGCTGCAGTTCGGTCAGCTCTTTAAGGTTATTGCGTATTTTATCGTCAGACAACAGTTCTTCCCATTCGGGATTAGTGTCAGAGTTTAAGGTGTCTGTATCGGAAGAAAGATCCTTGAAACGATCGGCCATATTCTGGCTCATGCGTTTTATTTCGGGAAATATCTCGTTGTTGAGTTTTGCTGAAATGCGTCGTGTGTCATTGGTTCTGATTAATTCCACAAATACTTGACGCAAGTCATTTTGCCAGCCTGGCAGTTCTTTCAGTGCCGCAAGGCTGTTTGTAGTTTCAGGTGAAAGGTTTATATTGCGATATTTATCGAGAACTAAAGCTATGCCGGTCAACGCTCTTACTGAAATATGATCTTCGGCAACCCGGTAAGAGTCAAACAGCAATCTTAATTTGCGTTCGTCGAAAAATTCGAGTAGGCTGATAGTCAATGCGCTCACACATAAAGCGCGAGTCCGGAAGGGTAATGATTCGTCGGCAATAAATTCATTTATGATCTTTGCGTCGTCGACGTTAATCGGAAATGTGACCCAAATGCGGTTGAAAATGTCGCGTTCGTTCATTTCGGCTCTCAGTCTGTCGGAATCAGAAGGCGAGCTGCCAATGGCCATATTATGGAACGGTGACATTTCATCAATCGAAGCGCGATGACAAGCAAAGAGCTTTTCAAGAGTCTCCTCACGATGAGAATTGACTGAGCGCAGGGTGTTGTAGTAGAGAGTAGGGGTGTCAGTGATAGACATCTCTATCGTGAGCAGGTCACGCAGAGTCTCGGCCTCGCGCAACAGATTGGCATACACGGCGTCGCGCGACGGGTCATCGGCTCCGTCAATCATATATCTCAGCATGAAGCTGTAGCCTTGTTCGGCTTTTTCGATGCGGTCGTTTACAGACCATGATGAGATGGCTTTGGCTGTATTGCGCAGTTCTTCGAAAACGTCGCCAAGTCTGCGGCGCTCTATGAGACTATTGATGCGAGATCTAAACTCATTTATTTCTTTGTTCGTCATTTGGATTGCATTTTGTAATGAATAAACGCAAAATCTGTGCCAAAGTTGACTGTGGCATTACAGACCGTCGGGTGACGGAAGCCTGTCGGTAAGATGATCGGTCATTAAGTCCCATGCCTGGCTTGAGAAAGCATCACTTGGCAGATATAAACGGTCATCGAGTCTCGACCCAAGAATAAGGGTCATGCCGTCGGACGATAATTCGGCAGAATGAATTTCGCTCCAAGAGATGACAGTTGATGGCAGTGGTTTGCAATCTTCGTGCTTAGGGAAAAAATCTATTTTTAATCCATCGGCCGACACGGTCACCTGCTTGGGAGAGATCGCCCGGAGGCTTTGCGGTGATAGCGCATAATTAAACCAAACGAGCGTGAGCGACATCGGATATAGTAGAAAGACGATGACTAAGGCAACATAGACAGCTCTGATATCGAACAAAGCCCACACCATGACTGCGGCTAACGGAATGGCAAAAAGCCACCATCGGCCGGCCAGCCATGAAAATGCGAGCTTGTTGATATAGTCGCGTGTCGGTATTACAAAAGTCTTGGAAGTCATCAGTCTTTATGGACCGGAGCGATCTTGGCTTCCGGGTCGGCGATTATACCGTCACGGATTAAGAGGGCGTCGATTGTCGGATCTTGTCCGCGGAAACGACGGTAAAGTTCGGCCGGATTTTCTGTGCCGCCTTTGGAGAGTACGTTGTGACGGAAGGAATCAGCAGTCTCACGGTCGAAGATGCCATGTTTTTTGAATTCGGCAAACGCATCTGCATCAAGAACCTCAGCCCATTTATAGCTATAGTATCCGGCAGCGTAGCCGCCTGCAAATATATGACTGAACTGCGGAGAAATCATTGTGCCGTCAATAGGATCGAAAATCTTTACGCTCTCTATAGCCTGAACCTCGAATTCGGCCGGATTATCGACCGGCTTTTTGGTGGTGTGCCATGCCATATCGAGATAACCGAATGCAAGCTGACGCATGCAGGCATAAGCTGCTCCATAT
>CAMWNL010000178.1 GCA_947175585.1 uncultured Bacteroidales bacterium
CCTAAGCTTTACGCCAACAACTATCCCCTGCGTTGGGCGCGTTTCGCCGCACCCGGCATAAGTTTCTTCATGAAACTTTTCTCTCCGCTGTCGCGCATGCTGGTAAGCTCGACATCTATCGTCAACCGCGTTGTCACCAAACAGACCGAAAACATCACGCCTGAAGAACTATCGCAGGCACTGGAGGCTACCGACGTGGCGTCGAGCGATGATAAAGATATGCTTGAAGGCATCCTGAAATTCGGCGACACGACAGCATCAGAGATCATGACCACGCGCATGGATGTCACCGACATCGACATCAACGACTCTTTTGACGAAGTGATGAAGACCGTGATTGACAGCGGATATTCACGTCTGCCGGTCTATCAGGACACGCTTGACAATGTGCGTGGCATCCTTTATGCCCGGGATCTGCTGCCATTCGTCGGCTCGACGCCTGAAGGATTCGAATGGCAGTCATTGCTGCGCGAGCCCTACTATGTGCCGGAGTCGCGCATGATCGATGATCTCCTCGAAGACTTCCGTCAGAAAAAAATCCACATGGCTATCGTCGTTGACGAATTTGGCGGCACGCAAGGTATCGTGACTCTTGAAGATGTGCTCGAAGAAATCGTCGGCGACATCAACGACGAATATGACGAGGACGAACAGACTTACAAGCGTCTGCGCGACGACACCTATGTATTTGAAGGACGCACTCCGCTGACCGACTTCTTTCGTGTCACCGGTCTCGATGAAGACGAGTACACCGCCGTCACCGAAGACGCCGAAACCCTTGCAGGCATGCTTCTCGCGATAAAAGGTGACTTCCCGAAAGACAAGGAGCCACTGGTCTATGGGCGTTGCCGCTTCCTGATTCTTGACATTTCCGATCACCGCATCACTGAAGTGCGCGTAAAAATCATGCCTGATATTCAGACCGCATGACGATCTCGCGCATAATCTGCTGTCTGGCGCTCACCGCGATGCTTGCCGGATGCTCCGACGGCCGGTCAAAGACCGCCGCCGTGCCACGGCCGACAGCTTATCCACGCGTCGCTGACCCGGGCACACGATATGTAACGGTCGACAGTCTTCCGGTCAATCTGTCGGTCAATGCTGCGGCTACAGTCAGTCATCCGCGCCCCCGATGGCTCGACGTAAGTTATCCCGATTTACACGTCACTCTCCATATCAGTCTTACACCGACGTCGGCCGGCGAAATCGAGAGCGTGATCGCCAACCGCAGCGAACGCATTGCGCTCAACGTTGCCGACGTCAGCTCGACCGGCGAGACAAGCCTGGAGTCAGACGGTTTTTCAGCCGTCATCATTACGTCGCCCGAGACCCGGTCTACGCCTCTGCAGTTTCTCGCTCACGACGGCGACAGCTGGGTAATCAGCGGAGCGGCTTTTTTCAGTGACGTCACTCCAGAAGCGTCGATTGACTCGCTCGCTCCTATTGTGTCAATCATTGAGCGGGATTTAATCCACACACTTTCCAACCTCACTCACAAATGACCGTGAAGCTCAGTCTTAACGACATGACTCTGCTTGTCGCGGAGATCGACAACCGCGAGGGAGAGACGCGACGCGATGCCGAGAAGCGTGTCACCATGTCGCTTATCCACGATGCACTCGGCGCCGGCACGACACTCGGTCACCATGAGTCGGGAGCGCCCTACGTCATCGGATCAGACATTAATATCTCAATCTCTCACAGCCGTCACTATGCAGCAATCGCGATTTCAGCGGCCTCACATATAGGCATTGACATCGAGGAGCAGCGTCAGCAGCTGCGCAGAGTGGCACATCGCGTTATGTCTGAAGCGGAATTAAAATCTTACGCCATCACCGACCCCCTGCTGCTGCAGGCGTGGACTCTTAAAGAAGCTCTATACAAAGCGGCACTCACGCCCGGACTCGATTTCAGGCGTGACATCGTCCTGCCCCTGCCGCCGGCCTCGCCGACAGCCTTTGTGTCAGGTCGCGCATACAGCGTCGAGACCCTTGTCACAAACGGCTACACACTTGCTTTAGCCAAGGTAATCAATATGTTAGAACAATAAGTGAATAATGGACCGGATTTTTCATTTATCACTTTTAATTATAAATTTTTAATTACTCATTTTTCATTCATTTTCATTACCTTTGCACATCTGAAACTAACAATAATTTATTATAACTCATAACTCATTCAATTATGTCTGAAATCAAATGTATTGGTATTCTCACCTCCGGCGGTGACGCTCCCGGCATGAACGCCGCAATCCGTGCCGTCACTCGTGCAGGCATCTTCAGCGGTCTTAAAGTTAAAGGTATCTATCGCGGCTATCGCGGCCTAATCGCTGACGAGATAGTTGATTTCAAGACCCAGAATGTTTCGAACATCATTCAGCAGGGCGGCACAATACTCAAGACCGCCCGATGCAAGGAGTTCATGACACCTGAAGGACGCCAGTTAGCCTATGACGTAATCCGTCGTCATGAGATTGACGCTCTCGTGGTGATCGGCGGTGACGGTTCGCTGTCGGGCGCAAGAGTGTTTGCCAACGAATTTAACTTCCCGATTATCGGTCTGCCCGGAACCATCGACAATGACCTCTACGGCACTGACACCACTATCGGCTATGACACGGCGCTCAACACCATAATGGAGTGTGTCGACAAAATCCGCGACACCGCCACAAGTCACGAGCGTCTGTTCTTTATCGAGGTCATGGGCCGCGACGCGGGCTTCCTCGCGCTTAACGGCGCAATCGCTTCGGGAGCCGAGGCTGCGATTATCCCCGAAATCTCGACCGAGGTCGACCAGTTGGCCGAACTTATCCAGAACGGCTTCCGCAAGAGTAAGAACTCATCAATCGTGCTCGTGGCCGAAAGCCCTGTCACCGGCGGAGCGATGGGTCTTGCAGAGCGTGTAAAGAATGAATATCCCGGCTATGATGTGCGTGTATCTATCCTCGGTCACCTGCAGCGCGGCGGCAGTCCGACAGCCCATGACCGCATCCTCGCCTCACGTATGGGCGCAGCCGCCATCGACGCCCTTATGGAGGATCAGCGCAATGTGATGATCGGTATAAAAAATGATGAAATTGTCTATGTGCCCTTCTCGAAGGCCATCAAGAATGACAAGCCCATCAACCGCGAGCTGCTCAACACCCTCCGTCGCCTCTCAATCTGATGAGAATAGTCCTCAAAGTGAGCGCCATAGTCTTCACGCTGTCGCTCATACTGCTGATAATAAATTTATTTGATATGGTAACCTTCCCCACACCGCTCTACAGAGCGTGTGGGGTTGTGTGTCTTATATCACTTTTTATAATGGTGCTGTCGCGTGTGTGGCTGATAACCTACAGACGCAAGTTCCGTAAAAACCGTTTCATGTGACCATGTCGCTCATCGCCTCAATAATCTGGCTAATAGTCAGTCTCGCTCTAATCCTCATCGGTGCCAATGCTCTGACCGACGGATCGTCGGCAATCGCAAAACGGATGGGTATAAGCGATCTTATCATCGGTCTGACGGTCGTGGCATTCGGCACGTCGACTCCCGAGCTCGTAATCAGTATAGTAGCCGCTGCCGATGGCAATCCGTCAATCGCGGTCGGCAATATTGTCGGCAGCAATATACTCAATATACTGCTTATAATCGGCCTCACGGCTCTTGTCAGGCCAATCTTCATTAAAAAGAGCATCATGACCAACGAGATACCGATGCTGATACTGTCGTCGGTCATTCTATTGGTGCTGGGCTACAGCGCTGCACTTGACGGCATAGCCACGCCGACGGTTACGCGCGTCAACGGCATATTTCTGCTGATATTTTTTCTGCTGTTCATGCGCTATACATTTGCAAGCGCCAAGAGCGCTCCGCAATCGGGCGAAAAAGATCCGGCGGAGGCTGACGGTCAGCGTCTCGGCAAGTTTTCGACATTAAAATCCGTAGCATTTGTCATCGGCGGTCTCGCCGCGTTGATCTGGGGCGGCGACAAATTCGTGGACAGTGCGTCGACCCTCGCCCGTCATATCGGTATGAGCGAGGCTACTATCGGCCTGACTATAGTTGCGATAGGCACGTCGCTGCCTGAACTCGCCACTTCGATAGTTGCCGCCGTGAAAGGTCAGTCAGCGCTCGCAGTAGGCAATGTCATCGGCAGTAATATTTTCAATGTGTTGCTTATCCTGGGGACTGCTTCTGTGGTCGCTCCGCTGCCATTCGCCGGCGTGTCACTCGTCGATTTATGGACACTGGTCGGTGCAAGCGTGCTGTTTCTGGTGTTCGGATGGTTTTTCCGCACGCGATGCATCACTCGCGCCGAGGGCGCGGTAATGCTCGCCTGCTATCTGGCCTACACAGCGTGGCTGCTTATCAAATAATGTCAGTCAGACAAGTCGGACGAGGTCGGACTTGTCTGACGAGTTTATTATTCGGGGATGGTGAAGCGTTGGGTGGACATGGAGCCGAGTTCCTGAAGCATGGGAACGTATTTCTCGAAGTGGGGAGCACGGCTATGAATGGTGAGCAGGGAGTCGTTCTGCCAGGTCTCGATGATGATGTATTGGCCGGGGGTGGTTGTGCTCTCGAACATGTCGTAGGTTATGCAGCCTTGGTCGGTGCGTGAGGCTGTCACAAGGCTATCGGCGATGGCTTTCATGGCATCGGCTGTAGCAACGTCGTTAAGGGTATAGAACACATTGAGGCGAACCACTTCATTATTATTTTGTGAAACGCCGTTATCGGGGACAGCGTCTGCTGTATTGCAGTTTTTGTTGCAGCAAGAGCTGAGAGCGATTGCAAGGGTTGCGGCTACTGAGAGTAAAGTTTTCATTTCGGGTGGGGATTAGAGTTGTGATTTTTTGATTATTTCCTGTCTCTTATAAACATCAGCCGCGGCCGCCGCAAAAATACGTGGTGTGAACGGGGGGGGGCGGGTTCTTAAAAAAAAAATT
>CAMWNL010000179.1 GCA_947175585.1 uncultured Bacteroidales bacterium
GTGTGCATCACTTGAACTGCGCAATGTGGAGACAGCATTTGATATCAATGAATCTAATTCTTCAGGAGTAGATTCTGTAAGATTTGCGAGGCAACCGAGTATATATAGACGAGCATCAATTTCACTCATTAAGTCAAGGATTTCCTGCTCAAGGCGTCCGTTACCTGAAAATCCTAAATTAATCAGAGGCAGATCGAGTGCACGCTGGAGCTGCGTAGTCCAGGCCATACCCGGACGAGAGGCACACGCTCCGTGTTCGATAGACGTTCCATAGACTACAATAGGACGTTCTTTTGATGCAGGTATGAATTCGATATAGCATGAATCCGGGACTCCGATTTCCAAATTCTCCACAGTATTATATAACGGTAAATAAAGGTGAAATTCGTAACCTTTATCGTGATACTCATTCATTCTGTCGTTGCAGAAACGAGTCCAGACTGTATCGTTACTATTATTAAAGAATCCGAAAAACCGGCGTGATTCACCGTTTTGGTCTATGCCATATAAATCAGTGCCTGACACACCGGTCGGAGGCATGTGATGCATATAGAGTGGATTGCTTATCTTATAGCGTAGCCGTATATCCGGAGCATTAGTGTAGAAATGGATTGCAAGCCCGGCAGAATTGCGAGAAAGATTCCATACAGGCCCACGCACTTTGCCCAGCATGCGGTCCGGCAGTCGATAATATGTTTTGCCTATTTCATCAGTCCAGCCCTGATTCTGAACAACAGGATATTCGAGATCCAATGGGTTAATCCATTTATACTCTTCGGCTTTAGCGAAGATAGAGCATAGCAAGACAGCTATTATAGACAATGTGCGGATAGTCTTTGTCATTTTACAGATATTTTTATGTTATGACAAAGTTAGTGAAACAAATTAAAACGGTAATTGTGTTTGCTAAAATTATTTATTTGGAATGTATGATTAATTGTGCTATCTTAGCATCTGAATTATAAATTGAATGACGATGGAAACAAATCATAGATACTGTGTAATAATGTGCGGTGGCATAGGTAGCCGTTTTTGGCCTTATAGCCGTACGAATTTGCCAAAGCAGTTCATTGACTTTTTTGGTACAGGGCGCTCGTTACTGCAGATGAGTTACGATCGCATATTACCGATTGTTCCCAAAGAAAATATTTTTATAGTAACAAACGCAACTTATGCACCTCTTGTTAAAGAGCAATTACCGGAGGTGAGCGATGATAGGATTTTACTTGAGCCGGCGCGTAGAAATACTGCACCTTGTATTGCTTGGGCTGCATATCATATTGCAGCAATTGATCCTGAGGCATCAATGATAGTGACACCAAGTGATCATCTGATAACTAGAGAAAGCGAATTGGAGGCAAGTGTTTTACGTGGCTTTGAATTTGTTGAGGCAAACGAGGCGCTTCTCACACTCGGTATCACTCCAACCAGACCGGAGACGGGTTACGGATATATTCAGATAGGCCCGGAAGTTGAAGCTGATATTAATAAAGTAAAGACGTTTACCGAGAAACCTAATCTTGAACTCGCTAAGATATTTCTTGAGTCCGGAGAGTTTTTCTGGAACTCCGGGATATTCTTGTGGAGTGTCAAGGCTATCCGAAACGCGTTGCATGAGTATGCTCCTGAAATAGCTGCCACTTTTGATGAAGGCTTAGAAGTTTTTGGAACGAGTGAAGAGGATGAGTTTATCCGTAATAGTTTTCCGGGTTGTATGAGTATTTCTATAGATTTTGCTGTTATGGAGAAGGCTCAAAATGTATTTGTCGAGACTGTCCATTTCGGATGGAGTGACCTGGGCACTTGGAGTGCGCTCTATGATCAGTCTCCCAAAAATCGTGATGCCAACGTAACTCAGAATTGTAATGTTCTCGCCTATAATTCGACAGGAAATATATTTGCTGTAAGAGGCGAAAAGCTTGTTGTTGTCGACGGACTCAAAGATTATATAGTAGCTGACTCAGGTGATGTGTTGCTTGTTTGTCCTAAGTCTGAAGAGCAGCGAATCAAGCAGATGGTTCACGATGCTAAGCTCCGCTTCGATGACAGGTTTTTGTAAAATTGTCGAAATAGATATAATGTGATCAGCCATTTAGAATACATCTAAATGGCTGATGATCTGTTATCAATATTTGTTGTTGTTTTCTTTATATTCGCGGTAGGGATGGTCGAGATCAAGATAGTGGAAGTTGTGTTGCCATCTATCTTCTTCAGGTGGAACGGTCATGTAGTCGCCATACATACATTTTAGATAAGGATCATAATGTTTTATACCTTGCACCGGGTGTCCTTCGAAGTTGTAGGTAGTGTATTCGTCGATGATGTATTTGGGGAGAATTTTTTTGTAACCGTCGGTATAGCTTGCTGCGTAGGGCGCAGTGGCGTAATCATATTTAGTCATGACTTTGCGTATACGACGCTGGAGGCCTTCCATAGTATATAGCTTTCGGACGATACGTGGCATCCAGCTGCTAACTCCGTGGCCGTGCTTATAAGGATCGCGGTGGACGAGGTATAGACATTGTTTGAGGTAGTGGTATTTCATACATTGCAGCCGGCGTTTCAGGCTACTTTTAGGATAGGCATCAAAAGGAAAGATGTCAATGTAGCAGCCTCCCAGATAATAGAGGTGACTACGCTCGATTAATGTTGTTCGAGCATCTTGAATTTTTCCGAAAGGCAAGGGATACTTTGGGTCGTTTTCGGCGCAAACAAATTCGAGATACTCAGGAAGCCACTCCTTAGAGTGACGGATTAGTTTCTCGTAGCTGTCGCGAGGCATCGATACGTCAAGATCGTCATCCCAGGGAATGAAGCCCCCATGACGAACGGCCCCAATCATAGTACCACCACAAATACAGTAACGGAGGTTGTGTTCTTTGCAAACCTTATCGAATTCCAGCAGGATATTGAGTATCCTTTCATGGAGTTTTTTTATATCGTAGTTGGCCATGACGGCTGTGTTTAATTGTTATCTATGAGTTTTATGTTATTGTCTTTACAAAGTTAGCTATTTTTCCGTAGTGTGCGCCACATTGTGCGTTCTTCCGGCGAGAATTTTTCAGTGGCGTAGCTCAGTGTGGTTGCAGAGATTGATGATATGTGATTTTGCAGGAAAGTTTCGAGTCTCATGCGATTTTTCTTTCCACACTCGCGAAGTACCCATCCGACTGCTTTATGCATCAGTGGTTCCGTATCTCTAATAAGTCTATGACAAAGATCGAACGCGAAATCGAGTTGCCCTTTCCTGACTGGTGTCAGAGTTGAGACTACGGCACAGCGACGCTCCCAAATGGATTCAGATTTGCTAAGTGAAATGATGTCATCAATATGTCTTCCTTTAAGAATTTCTTCACCTAAAATATATTCTGTCGATAAGTCAACGAGATCCCAGTTATTGGCGAGATGACAGTTGGAAATATAAAATTCGGCTATCTCATTTCGGGCTTCATCTGTTTTTGAGCGTTTGTATTTTTCAACTAATGCGAGTAGAGCGCCAAGCCTGAATTCATGTATTGGATTTTGGAGCATCTCTGAAATCAGATTGAAATCGGCATGGTGATACGTTTTGCTTATTTTCCGATTTTCCGGAACTGTCAGGCCTATGAATTGATCACCGTAGCCGTATTCGCCCGGAGCTGTTTTAAAAAATCGGTTAAGAATTTCACGCTTGTTTTGATCGGCTCGTTCGAGGAGTTGCTTTTGCCAGGTTATAATCATAATCTTGATGGGGTAGGGTAGGGGTTGGTTTGTCAAAGATAGTAATTTTGGGCTTAATATTCTCGTATATGTGTTTATAAGATTCTGAATTTTGAAATGTCAGGCACTGTAAATTGTTGTAATCAGTTGTTATCCAACTGTATGTCTATAATTTTTCTTTTTATAAATTTATCTCAGATAATTGTGTTTTTCAGTACCTAAATGCAATTTAGGTTGATGCCATAAAAATTATTAGTATATTTGTAGTCTGAATATTGGAACGAAATGGAAAATAGGTTTCAGTGGATTAATGACGGTGTAGAAATGCCCCGATTGGATTTTGAAAAGATTGAGATGTGGATTAATAGTGTCGCTAAGGCTCATGGTCGCATACTTGGTCCATTATCCTATATATTTTGTAATGATCCTAAAATTATCGAGGTTAATCGTCAGTTCCTAAATCATGATTATTATACTGATATAATTACTTTTGATTATTCCAGAGGTAAACTGATCTCAGGAGATATGTTTATCTCTCTTGATACGGTAGCCAGTAATGCGGAAAGTGTAGGAGCAACTTATGATCTTGAACTTCTTCGAGTGATTATACATGGTATCTTACATTTGTGTGGGATCAATGACAAAGGCCCTGGCGAACGTGCAATTATGGAGCATGAAGAAAATATCGCTCTTGATTTATATAACTAATTGAATTTTACTCTTTTATTATATGCAATTTGAATATGATGTCATAGTTGTAGGGGCAGGTCATGCCGGATGTGAAGCGGCTTCAGCGTCTGCAAGATTAGGCGCAACGACGCTGCTTATAACGATGGATATGAACAAGATTGCACAAATGAGTTGTAATCCGGCAGTCGGCGGAATTGCCAAAGGGCAGATAGTCAGGGAGATAGATGCGCTTGGCGGTAACATGGGTGTCGTTACTGATTTGACGTCAATCCAGTTTAGGATGTTGAATAGATCTAAAGGGCCGGCAATGTGGAGTCCTCGCGCGCAATGTGACAGAATGAAATTTTCTGAAACTTGGCGCAACATATTGGAGCATACTGATAATCTCTCAATGTGGCAAGGCGCCGTAAATCAATTGATTATTGATGAAGACCGAGTTGTTGGCCTTAAAACGGCTGACGGAGCTGAATTCAGAGCGAAATCTGTTGTCTTGACCAATGGAACTTTTCTTAACGGCTTGATCCATATCGGTCGTGTAAAGAT
>CAMWNL010000180.1 GCA_947175585.1 uncultured Bacteroidales bacterium
TTTGTTAGGAGAATCGACTTTGACCGTGATGTCACGCGGCACGACATAGAGCGGCGTCACATCGCGCTGAAATATATTGCGGAAAGTCTGCGGTACATATTCGCCCGACGCGTTGAGTCTAACGATCTCGTCATTGTGAGCGTAAGTCCGTCGGTAGACTTTAGAAACCGTCTCATTGATTTTATGGACAGTATAAGGCGACATATAAATGGGCACGAAAGGCATATCCTTGCCGTTGGGGGCGTGGACCACACCCCATGTGTGTCCGCGGTTTCCGTAACCCCAGACAGGCACGAAGTCAATCGCTACCGGAATACCTGCGGCGCGAAATGCACTAAGGCCGGCTTGACAAAGGTCGTCACACGAGCCGAAGGGCACTCGCAGTCTTGTTAGCTGCCGGTAAAAAAGCGCCGGTATTGGGTAATCCTCCGGGTCGCGGACGAAATGTTGTTTAAGGCAGTTATTGACCACTTCTGTGGCCTGAAAACCGGATATGCGGAACAGCGAGCAGCTCGACATCCTTTCGAGAGAGTCGGCAAAAATCTCTGTGTAATCGTCGCGCCACTGTTTCAATGCTTGCGTCTCTGTCACCTTGTAGGGTAACAGATATTCACAGAATTGATCGAAATCAAGACTGCGGCACCAGGGTACCGTTTGCCACTGCTCAAAAGCCCTGTCGATATTATCAATCAAGAAGTCCGCACTGATAACTTGTATGTCGGGCACGGTTGCGAAATGCTCTATATCATGCTTCTTGCATAGAACCGTTATTGAGTCCTGCACGGCCTTGCGGCTACAGTCAGCCATAGCATCAAGCAGCGAGTCAAGCGAGTCATAAAACCGCTCGACTCTGGCCGTATCGACAAACGAATAGTGCCCCGGCATATTCTCAATCAAATACTTAGCTGCTGCAAGTTTCTCAGGGTCTCCAGCATAATGATTTATGACTGATTCTAATTCCGAACGATTATCTTCAGCCAAATCTAGAACTTCGTTGAGTTTAAAATTGCTTGTACAGCTTATTAAAAACAGCAGACTACCTGCGAAAGAACCGGCTATAATATTTTTTGCTTTCATAAAATTATAGATGGTTATACTTAATATGTCAAATCAAAAATAGACCTTGTAAAAAGTCAAATAATTTGAATATCAATGTTTTTTATATAAGACTATTGATATTAAGTGATTACGAAGATTATGGCTGGATCGTGCGAACTATGTATATCTTTGTTTCTTCCTTATGCAATCAACTAATAATGTATTCAAGAGGATCCAAGGCTATATAATTATCATATATCTAATTTCAATAGCATATATTCTTCGTCGTTGCCATCTGTATATCCGATAGCGAATATGGACTTCCCGTCAGAAGTCAGACGGTTTATTCTATATGGAGTTTTCAACTTTCGACGTAAATTCCCATCATAATCAAAAACGTAGATGATATTATTATCGTTATAGCCTGGTGCAGATCCCTCGACAATTCCGTAAAAAGAGTCATTTAGCGCACATATATCATAAAATCCGATAAAACATTCATCTGTTGAGTAGACACATTTTGGGACTGCTCCATCAGCTATATCATACTTGGGCTCATACACCCCGATAACCGATTTGCTTTTAATATTGTCATTATCTATATTGAACACTTCAAATGCCATACCGATACTTGTTGCTACGATGAAATGTTTTCTATCCGGTGAAATAGCGTAGCGTGCGCCATTACTCCATAATGACCAGTTGGCTTCTTCGTCTTCTGTCATAATGGGGTAAGATGTATAATTATAGACAGAGTCTTGATTATTAAATAACATAAGCCTACATTTATCGTTAAGTCCAGCGCCGATATATCGATCATAGCCCAGTGGGTATACTGCTCTAAATAGATATGCGCCATCAGGAATAATGTCTTTGTAATCATGCCATATCGCCGAATCAAAAATTTCCGGGAACGTGTTTATGTCTAACTCCATGCTTTTAACCTTCATAAAATCATAAATGCTGATTTTACCAGAAAGGTCTATACCAATATTTTGAGGAGAGAGGAACTCGTTGGGGCCCTGGCCGAGTTCTCCAAAGCTACCAATGTAATTACCGTTAGTTGAGATTAAATGAAAAAGTTTGCCGGTCAAGGATTTATCAAAAGTCATTAATAATGTGTCATTTAACATTATCAACTGTTCGGGATCTCCAAATATATAGTCAGTCTCAATAACTTTGGCATCTATCTCTTCAGTATTGACATTAGTTAAGATTTTGCTATTAAATTCTATTGTATTTCTGTGTCTATCATTGCAAGATAGACACAGAAATATGAATAAAACAGGCACCATTGATATAAGATCGGCAAATTTTTTCATTTTTAACTTTATGATTGAGGTATGGAAATACTTTAACGGAATGGGAATACTTTATTGCAGTCTACAAGAATGGGATCCGGTCAAAGTACCCTTACTCTTAATTTTTGTATGACATAAACCACATTCCGCTTCACATGGTTTTCCATCACCTACGCATGACCAAGTCGTAGATGCTTCAGTATCTGTTAAGGCCTCAATGTTTGCGAGTTCAAGGCTTCCAAGATCACGATTGTGTTTGTTTGGGTTGTTAGCAACAAAATTGCCAATAAATACGGCTGCTACAACAACAGCTAAAAGATAAATTCTCTTTCTCATTTTTTCTAGTTTTAAGTTGTTAAATAATTTAATTAATTATGGTTTGTTATTTAAGGGGGTGATAATTATTGTTTTATATAACCGTAGACTATTAGTCTTTCAGGACAGTCCTTTTCATTAAAAAAGATGTCCACGTAGCGGGTGAATGATCCCTTCTCATTGTATGCCGAAAAGGTAACGTCTACCTTTAAGATACCTAATTCATTCTGCGGTTCTACAGTCACATCTATACACTCACATGACGGCACTATTGCTTGTAGAGTATATTGAGCAGAGTCCACGCTATTGAGATAGAATGATTTAGTTACCGACTGTCCATTTTGTACGACTCCGAGTGCTTTTGCTGGATGAACGTATATCTCGTTGCATGACTGGTCATCTTTATCGGCAGTCATATGTTGCAAATATATATCCTTAATTTTGGGGTTGAGTACAGGATTTCCTATCGCAACCACTCTATTCTTAGAATCGAGTAGAAAACAGTGATGTTCAGTATTTGATGGTAAATTATTTGCAAGGTAGAATGTATTATCAGTGTCAATGACTATTGGGCTTAGGAAATGGTAGTAACCAAGTTTTGCCATAAGACCTTTTATATTTTTTGTATTAACAATTGATAATACTTCTATATCTATATCGTTCAATGCTTTGAATTCGCTGATAAGTTCATTCCATTGATCTAATTTCATTCTGCATGTTGTGCAACCTGTTGAGTCAATAAAATTTACTATCTTGAAATCAGCTCGATTAAGATCAAAGTTGATAGTGTCATCTTTAATAAGATAGACCAAACTATTTGGCATCATAATTTCGCGTCCAATCCATTCAGAGATAATATTGGCGTGGGTGGCATTTTCACTCCTGCAGCCGCTGATTAGTGCGACTGCTAGAATAACAATATTAATTGTGATGATTAGACGTTTCATAAAATTAGCTTTACCAGTTAAGTTCGAAATAGCCGATATATTCGGCATTGTCAATTGAGATGTGGATGGTGAGTTCTTCGCGGATGCCGGTGAGAGCGCAGCGGTAGGAAGGAGACAGGGTTACTACTTGATCATAATAGCAGTCTCCGTTTAAAGAATCCGTAACCCTTATATGTGCGACAACACTGTCGGTTGACGATACGATAACTCCATCGCGATCTGTTATTGCGCTAATATTTATCGAAGAGGGAGATTGAGGCTTGAACGGACCAGTTGTGTCCTTGATGGGCTTTAATATTATAGGTTTTTCTCTTGTCTCGTCATCTGAGGCAAAGGAAAAACTCACGCTGAATAATGCGAGCAAAAGAGTGACGATAATACGTTTGGTGAAAATTACGTTCATATTTAAGGTCTTGTTGAATTATTTTTCTAACGCAAAGTTATATCGCCAATAGGTCACAATCCAAATAATCAAGCGTTATTCTGCGTTATTTAGATATTTGTAATCTTCATGGTTACAATGCATTAGATGTGTAGTTTCAAAAATGTGCGTTATTTATACGTTATTGTTTTGTAATATATTGATTATCAATAATATAAATTATGAATAACCATTAATTAATTGTGCTGCAATTATTTAACGGTTATTATAGTCGAAATAACGCAGGAATATTGAATTATCAGCTGACGGATCAGCTAAAATTTTAGTCTTGATCTTATGGCGCAACTGGCGGACGTTAGTTGACGATTTATACTGCATAATGGCTGAAATAGACGTATTCGAATAGCCTAAAAACACAAATATCGCTACCGTGCGCTCTTTATCGCTAATGCCTGGGACTTGGGAGATGAAGCGATCCATCAGATTATCATAAGCGCCATTTATCAGATCTTCCAGCGCCGACAGGTTTTTACGGTCGGTGAGGCTGAACATGATGTCGGAAACATTCTTGCCGAAACGATGTAGGTTGTCATCGGTCGACAGCATGTTTGTGCGAGCCTCGCAAATAGAGTTGATCAGCGCCATTGAATATTTCTTTTCAGAAGAGAGGGCGTTCTGACGTGAAGATAGCACGCTGATCTGAGACTCAAGACGGTTTATGGCATCAGATAAAATATCTTTTTCGTCGGCTCGGCGACGCATGTTCCGACGATAGAGGATGATTAAAGCAATGATGACAGCCGATAGGATTGCTACGATTAAAATCCAGATTATAGTCCTGAGCCATACTTCGTCAAGCAACAGCGACTGGCGACCAACCTCCGAGTGAAAATAGTCGTTGAGAAGAGCGGTGTAGGGATGGGTGATAAGGACATTGGTGTG
>CAMWNL010000181.1 GCA_947175585.1 uncultured Bacteroidales bacterium
GTAGGCCCATGCAAGGCCAGCGTAGCTGTCCGCAGCTTGGGTTAATCAATCGCCCTCCCGGAAGAAGCTGCGTAGCTGCGAAAGAAACCACGCCGAGCCTCAGGCCACCAGCCATAAAGACACAAAAACAAAAAAACAAACCCCACCCATCTGTCTTTTTGTCTTTATGTCAAAAAAATCACGCCACAATCCCTCCAAACATCAGACATATAATCAACCTCAGCTTTATGTCCATTCCATTCAGCTGACACGCTGAATAGTCGTTACCTTAGAAATTATATCCGACCGTAATGCTGACTGTATTACGGCGCAGTCGGTCCTTATGACCGTCCGCAGTAAAAGTTGCCATTGCTGACATGCCGACTCCTCCGCTGATCGAGAGATAATACTGTTTGTTATATGTCGCCGAAATTCCGAAGCCCCATTGAGCGTCAAAACGATGCCAGCCATAATCAAACATACTTGGCGACGTTATCTCAATCGGGAAATCATTAGCGCTTTCGAGATGTGCTTTTGTACTGCAATTAATATTAAACCACGGACCTGTAAATCCCGCTAACTCGAAATTATCAAACATTTCGAATCTATAACCTATATTCAGCGGCACTCTGAACCCAAAGTTACGCACTGATCCGTCAAACAATGCATCCTTCATCTCAAATGGTTTGATCCCCATCGTGTTATAAAATATGCCGACTCCGGGTTCGAAATACGCGTGCTGCCCTATAGGCAAATTATATATACCGGTCAGTGAAAAACCTGATCCATTATTAATTCCTTCGTTTGCTCCGGCCGGATGTGTCACGTCAAATGACAGTCTGACACCAAAATATGGAGTATACTGAGCAAACATCAGTGTAGGAGCAATCGCAACAACGGCGGCAACAAGCATTTTCTTTATCATAATGGTAGAAATAAAAAATTGAAACATAGAAATGATATACTTACTAAACAATTCATTACTGATTTTGCTTACACTATAATAATGTTTATTTCAAAAAAGTTGATTAAATTTGCAACACTATGCTACAGTTTATTGCTCAGACTAACGACCGATACTCGGTCGCAGAAACCGTCCAGATGGCTATCGAAGGCGGTTGCCGTTGGATTCAGTTACATCTGCCGGAACTCACTGACGAGGATATCAAAGCAATGTCAGCCGACATCATTGCGCTTTGTCGTGAGTCAGCTGCGTTCCTTACTATCGAAGACCGGCCCGAACTCGCTAAAGAGCTTGGTCTTCACGGAGTCCACCTCACCTCTTCTGTCCAACGCTCCGCGGCTAAAGTCCGTGAAGAACTCGGACCGGAAGCTGTCATCGGTGTCGAAGTCGCAAGCGCTGCCGCTGTGATGTCTCTGCAGAGTGCTGACATTGACTACGTGACTCTGCCGGCCGACATGAAGATAGGCGAGATTGCCGACCTTGTCAGTGTAGTCCGCGGAGCCGACATCACCACACCGATTGTTGCCACAGGCGACATATCGCCCGAAGATGCGTTGGTCTATATGGCCGCCGGTGTGTCAGGCATAGCAACCGGCAAACCGATTATAGACTCAAAAGATCCGGTCAAGGAAGTTGAGCTGATGCTACGTAATCTTAGCGAAAAGTAAAAACAATTTCACTCGGCAACAATGGCAAACGAACTCTCAAAAACTCTCTGGAAGATGTTACTGCCGATTGCAATCGGCTTTGCTGTCATCATCTGGTTGTTTCACGGAGAGTTCAATCCAGAAGTATTTTCCGGATTCGAGTTTTCGTGGCGTATGGGGGTGGCTCTGTTTGCTGCAGCCATATTTGTCATAGGCAGAGACTTCGGTCTGTCGTGGCGTTTTCACATTATCGCCGGAGGAGATTTGTCCTGGGCGAGAGCCGTTAAAGTCGACCTTATGTGTGCGTTTACCTCAGCCATAACGCCCTCGGTTGTCGGGGGCAGTGCTCTTGCAGTCTTTTATCTTAACCGTGAGGGCATCAATGTCGGACGAGCCACAACGCTTACACTGACCACGTTATTTCTCGACGAACTTTTCTTTGTGATATTCTGTCCGGTTCTGGTATTGCTGATACCTGATGACGAACTCTTCGGAGCCGCGCAGGCTCAGACTTTTATCACCGGCGTCAGGATTGTATTCTGGATCGTTTATGCCGGCATTGTCATCTGGACTGCGATACTTTTCGCCGGAATTATAGCCAAGCCTCGTGCTGTGGCCGATATCATGCATAAAATTTTCTCGCTCAGACCTCTCCGTCGCTGGCAAGGAGCTATCGACCGCACCACGGGCAACATGATTGAGACATCGTCTTTCGTTAAGACTGCTTCGAGAAAATGGTGGTTGAAAGTATTTGGTGCGACTGTCGTATCGTGGTTTTCACGCTATCTTGTTGTCAATGCCCTTTTCTGGGGATTTGTGCCGGCTGCGTCCGGACTGCTTGTGTTCGGTCGTCAGTTTGTCGTGTGGGTGGTTCTGATGGTGAGTCCTACTCCCGGAGGCAGCGGAGTAAGCGAGTGGCTGTTCACCAACTATTACGGTGACCTTATCGGTAATGTCAGCATCGCTCTGATTCTCGCCCTGCTGTGGCGTGTGCTCAGCTACTATGTCTATCTTATCGCCGGTTGCTGCCTGTTGCCGTCCTACTTCTCAAAACGCAAAACGTCGGCCAAATGAAAAAATTTATCATCCTGCTTGTCGCCATAGTTGCGGCGTTTTATTTTAATGTAATATCCGCAGACAAAATTATAATCCTGCCTCTTGTCGATGAGATTGACGCGAGAGCGTGGCAACACACCCGGCGCGCCTGTGAAAAAGCAGTCAACGATGAGGCCGATCTATTCGTAATCAAAATGAACACCTATGGCGGAGCTCTGGATGCGGCTGACTCTATCCGCACCGCTCTGCTACGTCTCCGTATCCCGACAGTCGCCTATGTCGACCACAACGCCGCTTCAGCCGGAGCACTGATTGCGCTGGCTTGTGACAGTGTCTTCATGACTCCCGGATCGAGCATAGGAGCTGCGACGGTTGTCGACGGGCAGGGACAACCTATGCCTGACAAATATCAGGCATATATGAGCGCGATAATGCGCAGCACAGCCGAGCATCACGGCAAATGGATCGCTCCCGGCGACACCGCTCTCACATGGCGCCGCGACCCTGCCATCGCTGCCGCGATGGTTAATCCCGAGAAAGTCACAGCCTTTTCCTCTGCTGAAGCGCTCGAAGCCGGATTCTCAAATGGCACAGTTTCATCATTTGACGAGATGATCGAGCGTCTTGATATATCCGACCCTCAGACCGAGACATTCAAACCGACTGTGACCGATGATATTATCGGCTTCCTGAGCAACGCCGGTGTCAGAGCTATTCTGGTTATGCTGATTATCGGCGGCATTTATATGGAGATGCACACCCCCGGACTTGGCGTAGCTGCAGCCGTCGCTCTGATCGCTACGTGTCTTTATTTCCTCCCGATGCTGATTACCGGCACACTCGCCGCCTGGATTGTGATCACACTCGTAATCGGCATTATTCTGATTGCTTTCGAAGTATTTGTTATCCCGGGGTTCGGAATATGTGGCATCGCAGGTATCGTCGCAGTGATCGTTTCACTTTGCGCCGCTATCTTCCCGACATCTGTCGAGCCGGCCGGCGAAATGCCGCTTACATTTTTTGTCAAACCGCTTTCTGTCGTATTTATAGGAATTGTAGCGGCTGCAGCGCTTGTCGCATGGCTTACGTCGCGCCACGGGCCGAAATTCTTCCGCCGCCACTCCGAACTCATGCTCACTCAAGACATCAAGAAAGGATATATCGGTGTGGACATGGGGCCGGCCAAACTCATCGGCGTAAAGGCTACCGCCATGACTGACATGAGGCCGGCCGGAAAAATCATCATCGACGGCAATGTTTATGACGCCGTCTCGACCGGCTCATTTATCGAAGCTTCTCAGCATGTCCGTGTCGTAAGATACGAAAATGCTCAATTATATGTTGAACCAACTCAGTTATCACCTCAATAATGAAATTTATAGGCATCATACCGGCTCGTTATGCATCAAGCCGTTTTCCCGGAAAACCGCTCGCCAAGATCGGCGAACTGACAATGATCGAGCGCGTCTATCGTCAGGCGTCAAAAGAGCTTGACGATGTTGTCGTTGCGACTGACGATTCCCGTATATTCGACGCTGTCACAGCGTTTGGCGGCAAAGCCGTAATGACTTCAGACTCTCACCGCAGTGGCACAGACCGGTGTCGTGAAGCTTACGCCAATCTCGGCTCGACCGCTGATGTCATAATCAATATCCAGGGCGACGAACCGTTTATCGCCCCGGAGCAGATCGCATCGTTGAAAGAGTGTTTCAACGATACGTCAGTCACAATAGCGACTCTCGCCCGACGCTTTGATCCGTCAAAAGGCTTTGAAGCGCTATTCGACCCCAATACACCAAAGGTGGTGATTGATGATGATTCCAACGCTATTTATTTCTCGCGTTCGATTATACCATACGTCCGCAATTACCCGTGGCAGGAATGGCTCGACCACGCGACGTTCCACACTCATGTCGGCCTCTATGCCTATCGCGCCACTACTCTTGACGAGATAACCGGATTACCGCAATCGTCTCTCGAACTCGCCGAGTCTCTCGAACAATTGCGCTGGGTTCAGAACGGCTATAAAATACGTGTCGCCATCACTGACCGACCGACAATCGGCATCGACACCCCTGAAGATTTACAGGCGGCGATTGACTACCTTAAAACGCTTGACAACGAAAATGCTTGACCGTACGACCCCACCTGAAGTCAGGCCGTTCGGAAAACTGAGTATCCCTGACGAAGAAATCACCACCCTTTCCAACGGTCTTACACTCTTATACCCAACTAACCATGCCGACGAATTAA
>CAMWNL010000182.1 GCA_947175585.1 uncultured Bacteroidales bacterium
TGAGATATGGGTTACGGCTACAACGCGCGTGCGGTCCGTGAAAAGCGAGCGGTATGCGTCAAGATCAAGACGGCCGAGACTGTCAATAGGCACGACTTTTATTTTCAGGTCTTTGCGTTGGGCAAGCATCTGCCAGGGCACGATGTTGGAGTGATGCTCCATGACGGTGAGTATTATCTCGTCACCCTCGCTGAGCAAGGCGCCATAAGATGACGCGACGAGGTTGATAGCCTCGGTCGCGCCTCGGGTGAATATAATTTCCTCGACAGACGAAGCGTTGATGAAGCGGCGCACACGCTCGCGCGCAGACTCCATCGCGTCTGTAGCTTCCTGAGACAGACAGTGCACTCCGCGATGAACATTGGCCTTATGAGTGTAATACATATCGGTCACCGCATCGACAACCACGCGCGGAGTCTGAGAGGTCGCGGTGTTGTCAAGATAGACAAGGGGTTTGCCGTAGACGGTGCGGTCAAGTATGGGGAAGTCGGCACGGATGGCCGAAACGTCGAGAGTTGACATCAGGAGCTTGCTTGTTTATGCGGATTAATTATGACATGAGGCGGCGCAATCACCACAGGCGGCATGTTCGCCCGAGAGGCGGCGCTCGACGAGGTGGCGGAGACGGTCACGCAGACCTTCGATAGCCACGCGGTCAATTACGTCAGACATAAACGCCTGCATAAGCATCATACGAGCCTCGGATTTAGGCACACCACGGGTCTGCATATAGAAAAGAGCGTTCTGGTCGAGCTGACCGGTAGCTGCACCGTGGCTGCACTTCACGTCGTCGCAGTATATTTCGAGCTGAGGGGCAGTGTGCATGCGAGCGTCAGCAGAGGCGAGAAGATTGCGGTCGGTCTGATATGCTTCAGTATGGACAGCATCGGGAGCGACATAGATCAAACCCTCGAAAGCACCCTGGGACTGCTCGTCGAGAAGATATTTAAACAGCTGATTACTACGGCTGCGGGGGGCAAAATGGTTGATGCGCGCCGAGTTGTCGATGGTCTGTTTGCGGTCGGCGATAGCCATGACGGCAATTTCAGTGTCGCAATGACTGCCGTTGATGTCGACTTTATATTCGTTACGGGTTGTGCCGACGGTGAGTGATGTGCCGTTGACGGTCAGGCGACTGCCTTCATCCTGAGAGATGAATAGCTGAGACATGCGTGAGGTCTGTTCTGTTGACTCTTCGATATCGCAATAGTCGAGGCTCGCACCGCGGTGGAGAAACACCTCAGTGACCAGACTTGACAGATACTTAAAATCACCGGACTGGCTGTGGTCACAAAACAGGATGCGTGCGGACGCATCATCCTCGATTACTACAAGCACACGGCGGACAGCCATAAAGTCGGCTGACGCGTTGAATATGTTGACAATCTGAATGGCTTTGTCGAGCTTAACGCCGGCGCGAACGCGGACCACAACACCTTCCTTCATCAGCAGAGTATTGAGAGCCGCGGCAGCATCGCGGTTGTCGGACAGGCGACCCAGATATTCTTTTATAAAATCAGGGTCTGAGGCTGCGACAGAAGCCAGCGAGTCGACGGTGACGCCCTCGGGGCAGTTTTTCAACAGCGTGGCTGTCGGGCGGAATGAGTCGTTGACCACAACTCCAAGAAGGGTGCTGACATTCGGCACGTCGCAACGGAATGATCTGGCGACGTCGACAGCAAAGGGCACACGGGTGATGTTGACACCGAAATCAGGCGCGAACATATCTTCGACCGAAACCTTAGTGTAACCTTCGTCGCGCTTGCCCGGAAAGCGGCCGAAGCGCTTAAGGGCCGACAGAGCGTCGGGGCGCAGACGGTTGAGGGCATGAGGGGCGTTGCTGTCGATAGCCTCGCGGTTATGCTCGTAGAGTGAAATATATTGATCGATGGCGCTCATCTTAGATTCTGATTTTACTGGTTATCGACTTGCTGCTTGATCCAGTCATAGCCTTTCTCTTCGAGTTCGAGCGCAAGTTCGGGACCACCTGAGTAGACGATGCGGCCTTTATAAAGGATATGGACGAAGTCGGGCTTGATGTAGTCGAGCAGTCGCTGATAGTGGGTGATGACAATCGTAGCGTTGCGCTCGGTCTTAAGGCGGTTGACACCTCCGGCCACGATGCGGAGGGCGTCGATATCAAGTCCGCTGTCGGTCTCGTCGAGTATTGACAGGCGCGGTTCAAGGACGGCCATCTGGAAGATCTCGTTGCGCTTTTTCTCACCTCCCGAAAAGCCTTCGTTGACTGAACGCGAAGCGAGTTTATTGTCGAGTTCGACTATCTCGCGCTTCTGTCGCATGAGTTTCAGGAAATCTCCTGCCGACAAAGCCGGTTCGTTGAAATATTTACGCTTGGCGTTGACCGCGGCGCGCATGAAATTGACCATCGATACACCAGGGATTTCAACCGGGTATTGGAATGACAGGAACAGTCCTTCGTGAGAGCGGTCTTCGGGCGAAAGCGCGAGAAGATCGACGCCGTGGAAATCGGCAGAGCCGCCTGTCACGGTGAATTTCGGATCTCCGGCCACTACACCCGAAACAGTGCTTTTGCCGCATCCTGTTTGACCCACGATTGCGCCCACCTCACCGGGACGGACTGTAAGGTTGATGCCTTTTAATATCTCTTTGCCTTCGATGCCGGCATGAAGGTTATCGACTTTTAGCAGGATGTCTTCCATTGTCTTATGCTGTATTTCAAAGATTTCTAAAATAAATTAATATCAGCCTACCGAGCCCTCAAGGGTGATAGACAGGAGTTTCTGAGCCTCGACGGCAAATTCCATAGGGAGTTTGTTCATAACTTCCTTGGCATAGCCGTTGACAATCAGCGCAACTGCTTCTTCGGTCGGTATGCCTCGCTGGTTACAGTAGAAAAGCTGATCTTCAGAGATTTTAGAGGTCGTGGCCTCGTGTTCGACTATGGCGGTGTCGTTTTTTACGTCGATATATGGGAAAGTGTGGGCGCCGCAGGTCGAGCTGAGCAGCAGCGAGTCACACTGAGTGTAGTTTCTCACGCCTGATGCGTCAGGAGCGACGCTGACGAGTCCGCGGTATGAATTCTGGCTGTGTCCGGCCGAGATGCCCTTCGACACGATGGTCGAGCGAGAATTCTTGCCGATATGTATCATCTTGGTGCCGGTGTCGGCTTGCTGGTAGTTGTTGGTCACGGCGACAGAATAAAATTCGCCGACGGAGCCTTCGCCTGCGAGGATACAGCCGGGATATTTCCATGTGATAGCAGAGCCGGTCTCGACCTGAGTCCATGAGATTTTTGAGAAGTCGCCCCGGCACAGACCGCGTTTGGTCACAAAGTTGTAGACGCCGCCTTTGCCGTCTTTGTCACCGGCATACCAATTCTGGACAGTGGAGTATTTCACCTCGGCGCGCTCTTCGACGATAATTTCCACGATAGCGGCGTGGAGCTGATTCTCGTCGCGCATAGGGGCTGTGCAGCCTTCGAGATAGCTGACATAGCTGTCATCGTCGGCAACGATCAGGGTGCGTTCGAACTGGCCGGTGCCGGAGGCGTTGATGCGGAAGTAAGTCGACAATTCCATCGGACAGCGGACGCCCTTGGGGATATAGACAAACGATCCATCGCTGAACACAGCCGAGTTGAGGGCAGCAAAGAAGTTGTCGCGGTAGCTCACTACCTTGCCGAGATATTTACGCACGAGATCGGGATAGTCCTTGACGGCTTCGCTGAATGAGCAGAAGATAATGCCAAGTTCGGCGAGTTTCTCGCGGTGGGTGGTCTTGACTGATACTGAGTCCATCACAGCGTCGACGGCCATGCCGCTGAGAGCCTTCTGCTCTTCGAGAGGTATGCCGAGACGGTTGAATGTGTCAAGCAGCTGAGGATCGACTTCGTCAAGACTCTTGGGCGACTCTTTTTTCTTGGGAGCGGCGTAGTAGCTTATTGCCTGATAGTCGATGGGCGGAATGTCGAGATGAGCCCATGTCGGCATCTTGAGGGTCTCCCAGTAGCGGAAGGCTTTCAGACGAAAATCGAGAAGCCAGTCGGGCTCGCCTTTTTTCTTGGAAATCAGACGCACAACGTCTTCGTTGAGACCGCGCTCGATGATATCGCTGTCGATATCAGACACGAAACCATATTTATATTCGGAGCCGGTGACGTCGCGGATGACGTCGTCAGAACCCGTTTCGCGCTTATTTGATGTATCTTTATCTTGTGACATTATACTGCAGATGAATATATGTTCAACACTAAGAGTAAACGATTTATTAAGTCAGCTTGTTCGATGCTGCCACATGTCGAGCATGACCGGAGCCACACGATAGACAGTCCTTTCGAGCCAGAAGTCAGACTGATTAGGCGTCGACGACAGACCTGATGCGACGGCGAGGTTATAGGTGAGACTTAGGATAATCGTCCATTTGATGAGTTTGAAAACAGCACCTCCGATACGGTCAAGTGTGCCGAGACAAGCTACTCTGACAACCAATTTGACAAGTCTGGCAAGCATGACTATAGCGAAGTAGCCGGCAAGGAAAACGAGGAAGTAGCACACTACGGTGGCAATCATAGATGCGGTCTCCACTCCGGCATCGACTCGCAGCATAGTCAGCAGCGAGGGGGTGAGGGCGCGGGCGGCAAGCACACCGACGATGAGTCCGGCGATTTGTCCTATCTGCGAGAGCAGACCTTTTATAAAGCCGCTGATCACCGCATAGAGCAGTACTAATCCTATAATTATAATCCAGATGTATGGGGTCATCGTTGCTTAAACTGATTGGTCGTTAGTGAGCAATCAGTTTGCAAAGGTACTAAATTTGCGTCATAATTCACAATTGATTTTTCGGATAGAAACGCCGCAGATTAAACAAGCAAGTGCGAAATTAGCTAAAATGTCGGAAGAACTCTTTT
>CAMWNL010000183.1 GCA_947175585.1 uncultured Bacteroidales bacterium
CTCCATTGGTTTGCGCCAAACCCCATGATTTCAGACATCATTGAAGCTGACACGCCATAATGATTCCTTAGTTGTATTATTTCCTGAGGGAAAGGGAAGCCATGCTTCTGGCGATAAGCATTATATACCTGGTTGACATTGACTTCGTCAAGCTCGGTTGTCGTAAACTGCTGACCGGAGTCCTGACACCGATATGCCAGGTGAGTATAAAAGAATTTCTCACCGCGAAACTCCGCGGAGTCAGTTTCTGTTACCAAGACCATCGGTCTTCCGGTAATCGGACTTAATTCTTCCTTCATAGATTTATTATTTTAATGGGTAGTTCATTGGATATTCTGCTTTGTGGAATGAAATGCAGATTGCCTTACCGTTAAAACCACCGAGAGTAATCTTGATGTATACTTCTGTTCCGTTAACGTCTTTCCCAAATACCCACATATCCGAGCCGTTGTTAAGTTCGTCGGGTATGGGACCCTGAGAGTAATCTTCGGTTTCTATGCTCTTGACTATTTCTAATCGCTCAAGTCTGCTTATTTCCAAATCAAATAGCGCAGTACGGTTTTTCTCGCGATCATCATAGAAAAATATTCCAAAGACATTAACCTTCTCGTAGAATGATGACAGGAAAGCTTCAACTTCGTGTTTTAGAGCCATAATTATAAAATATTTGGTATGGCAAAGTTACATATAAAAATAAAAAATTCAACCTTAAGGTTGAATTTTTTATTAAAATATAATAGAAAAAATCAGATGATGAAGACGGTGAGGAGGCCCCAGATGACAAGAAGGATATTGCTGACGGCGTAGGTCACGGTGTAGCCTATTGCCGGAAGAGTGCTGCCGAGTGAATTCTGGACTGCGCCGAGCGAGGCGGTGCATGTGCGAGTGCCGGCACAGCAGCCGAGTGTGATTGCGGGATTGAATTTAAACACCTTGTGCCCAAGCCATAACCCAACGAACAATGGTATCATCGTTGCCACGGCTCCGGCCACGAAAAGCATCGGTCCTACGGCCTTTATGCCTGAGACAAACGATGGTGCAGCCTCGATGCCGATTACGGCGATAAACACGTTCAATCCCAGATTATTCATCACCCACAATGCTCCTGGAGGAATATTGCCGTAGGTCGGGCGCTTTGATCTGAGCCAGCCGAAAACCAGACCGGCGACAAGGGCGCCGCCACTCGTGCCGAAGCTGACGGGAATACTGCCGATCCACACACTGAGAGCTCCGAACAGACCACCTATAAAAATTGCCAGACCCACAAACATAAGGTCGCTTGCTACTGACGGTTTGTCAACATGACCGATGTGAGGCGTAGCGCGTTTTACCTGATCGGGCCGTCCGATGACGGTCAGTTTATCGCCTTTCTGAAAGACGGTGTCACCGCTTATATCCAATTCGGCTCCTGCACGAGAGCCGTCGCGGATCACTACGCCATGCATGTATTTATTGAGGCGCAACGACGAGAGTTTTTTGCCGATGAAATGTTTTCTGGCTACAAGCACACCGACACGCGAGAGAGGATATGAGAGAAGGTCGGCATCAGATGTCTCGTGACCGATAAGTTTTTCGATCTGCATCATATATTCACTTCGTCCGCAGATGACGATTGTGTCGCCGGCTGAGATATAGTCGCCGTAGTTGGGAACTGTGATTTCACCCTGATGTTTGATGCGGTCGATATAGACATCGCGTCCGTTGGAACGGAGATATTTCTCGGTGTCATGGACGGTCTGCGGTAGTTCAAAAAAAGATGAAGTGACGGTGTAGACTCGATATGCCACAGTCGCGTTGGCGTTGACTACAGCCGGGTCATAGGTCTTACCTGCGCCGTCGAGTTGCTTTTCGAGTTCGGCGGTCTGCTTTTTGACTTTGTCAAGACCTCCCAGGAGCTTCGGTCCGAAGTTGCCGAGGATAATCACAGTGCCGAGTGTGCCGAATATATAGGTGACCGCATAGCAGACGGGCACAATGTCTAACTGTGATTTCAATTCATCGGCCGGGAGTCCGAGACGGCCGAGTGCCTCTGTGCCGACACCGAGAAGCGACGAACAGGTCTGCGAACCTGCAAACATGCCGATCGACTCACCGGTGTTGTAGCTCATAAGTTTGGCAATCAGGACTGTCACGCCGAAACATACACTGCTCATCACCACCGCAAACAGGGCCTGCTTCGCCCCAGATCCTCTAAGCGATCTGAAAAAATCGGGTCCGACGCTATAACCTATTGAAAACAGGAAGAGCATAAAGAAAAACATCTTTATCGGGCCTGACATCGGGATGTCGAGCTGGCCTATCAGTACTCCGACGAGCAATACGGCCGTGACGTTGCCCAACGAAAAAGAACCGATGCGCAATTTTCCGATAAAAAATCCTATACCAATCGTAAGGAATATCGCGAGCGTGGGGTACTCACGCAAAATGTTGATGAATGAATCGACCATGTGACTGTTTTTAATAAATCAACGAACGCATCCCCCTTAATGTTCGATAACACTCTTAGTCTAAACAACAGCCCCGGCTTCTGGATTGAGGCCGAGGCTGTTGATGTCTTTGGACGGGCGTTTTATTTAGCCGGGGAAATTCGCAGTTTGTAGCTCATCGGTTTGTCTGGAACACGATATTGGGGGAGAGTGTCGACGTCTGCTCCGCAGGATGCGTTGCCGACGCCACGAGTCCAGGCGTCAAGGTGGAGTACATTGTAAGGTCTTGGTGTCATTTCCCAGAAATGAGAAGCCTTCATGAGGTCGGCATCGGTGTAGGGAAGGATGGAGAAGCTTACATTGCCTTGAGTTTCGATGGTTATGCCTTTACCCTGCGCATCGGTGAGGGTGAGTTCGCGGAGACCTTCACGTCCGCCGGTGCTCTGCGGTTTGACATATCGCTCGGGCATCTGGGCTACTGTAGTGGAGTAACGTCCGACCATTGCTCCGTCCTTGCGGTCATTGTAGTTTTCAAACGGGCCGTAGGCATAGTAGTCAACGATGTCAAGAGCCGGGTTGATGCCGGCTGAAAGGCCTGCGCGGCGGAGATTGTCAGTATGAGGCACGAAATCCACGTCCATGTCGACTGTGCCGTCGGGATAGAAGGTGTAAATTATTTTAGTGTCACACTTTTCGCCTTTTCGGTCGGTAATGACTTCGATGTTTTTACCAATCTTGCGATATGATATGTCGGCGGTCTCGGCCATGCCTGATATTGTGTCTGTGTAGCGGTCGTTTTCGATCCATCTGTGGTTGTCGTACTCAAACCCGAGGCCGTCTTCAATCACATTTACACCGTCAATTTTCAGAGTTGTCAAGATTCCGGTCTTGTTGTTGATAAGGGCTTCGACTTTGTTGTTGCCGATAGAGATGGCTTCGCTTCCATTTTTAGCTATGAGCGCTGAGCCTGATGACTTATGCACCGGTAGAGCGGCGCGCTGCGCAATCTCAAACTGAGCCTGTGCGACGGGGTGGCCGGCTTCGGCAAAGGTCTGAGCGGAGTGATATGACACAACAAGATTGAGCATGACTTCTGCTCCCTTGGGCGCTTTTGCCACGGGAACGGTCATTGTGACACTGTCACCGGGGGCTACGGCGTCAAGGGTGAAAGTTTCGGAGAGAGCATCTTTGCCGTTGACAAGGGTGGTAGCTGTCAGATCAAATCCTTCGAGCGAGCGGAAATCGTAACGGTTGATGAGTGTGACGGTAGCTTTGTTGCCATTAACGTCATTAAGGCGGAATTTAATGAACTGATGTGCGGCGCGCACTTCCATCAGTTTTGCGCTTTCGTCACGGGTTGCCGGAATGATGCCGTTAGAGCAGAAGTTGCCCTGATGAGGCCCGGGATAATCATAACCGGTGTGGAGGCGATAGACGCCATCTTTCATTTCCTGCGGATCATAAATGGCCTGGTCAACCCAATCCCAGATACATGCACCGATAGTGCCGTCAGACGCTTCGATAACATCCCAGTATTCTTTGAGGTTGCCGATAGCGTTGCCCATCGCGTGAGCATACTCGCACAATATCATGGGTTTGTCGAGGCCGCTGGTGTAGGTATTCATCCAAGCCATGCCAGGATACATCTTGGAATAGAAGTCAGAGAAACGGCTTCCGCCATAAGGCTGATCAATACGGGTGCCTTCATAATGAACGGGACGGTTGTCAAGGCTCTTGGCTGCGTCGTAGCATGCAGCGAAGTTCTCACCATTGCCGGCTTCATTACCGAGCGACCACATGATTACCGAAGGATGGTTGCGGTCACGGAGAACCATGCGGTCGATGCGGTCGACAAATGCCGGAATCCATGATGGCATATCTGAGATGCGCTGGTTGGCGTGGTCTTCCAGATCGGCCTCGTCAATGGTATAAAGTCCGTAGTGGTCAAACATCGCATACATCCGCGCGTTGTTGGGGTAGTGGCTTGTGCGGATAGTATTGATGTTATTCTGCTTCATCAACGTCACATCGCGGAGCATTGACTCCGTGCGGACAGCGCGGCCGTAGACCGGATCACTGTCATGTCGGTTGACACCTTTGAGGAATACTCTTTTGCCGTTAATGTAGAGCAGATTGTCTTTAATCTGAATGTCACGGAAACCATGTTTGGTCGAGAACGCCATCTCATCACCTGCACCGGGAACACGCTGGATGACGTCTACAGTGTAAAGATCGGGAGTCTCGGCTGTCCAGAGATCCACGTCGTTAAGATCAAACTCGGCGATTACCGGATTTTTATCAGACAGAGAGTGGGAGATAGTTTTGGTAGCGACAAGTTTGCCGTCCGGGTCGGTGACTTTGATTTCAAAATCGCGTGAGCCGGTGAGGCCGTCCCGGTTGTCGATGTCAAGTTCAACCTTCATCCGGGCATTTTTATAGTCAGGTGACAGTGTAGAGGTG
>CAMWNL010000184.1 GCA_947175585.1 uncultured Bacteroidales bacterium
GAGAAAAGATTGTATGCGAGTGCGAGTTCATGGCTCAGATAATCAAAAATAAGTAATCTACTTTAGAAAAAACGATGAAACAACCTCTTGCATATATCCATCCCGCTGCCAAGATTGCACCATCTGTTGTAATCGACCCGTTTGTAACCATCGACCAGAATGTAGAAATCGGCGAAGGCACTCGCATCGGCAGCAATGTAACTATACTCGAAGGTGCCCGTATCGGCAAAAACTGTAATATCTTTCCAGGGGCAGTCATCGGCGCCATTCCTCAGGATCTGAAATTCCGTGGTGAAGAAACGACTGCGATTATCGGTGACAACACAACAATCCGCGAGTGTGTCACTGTCAATCGCGGCACGGCAGCCAAAGGCAAGACCGTCGTAGGCAGCAACTGTCTTATCATGGCTTACTCTCACGTAGCCCATGACTGCATCGTAGGCGACAACGTCATTATCTCAAATGCTTCGCAGCTCGCCGGTGAGGTCATAGTCGACAATTATGCCGTTATCGGCGGTGGTTCTCTTATCCACCAGTTCTGCCATATCGGTCCCCACGTTATGCTTCAGGGAGGCGCTCTCGTCAACAAAGACATCCCTCCCTACGTCAAGGCAGCTCGCGAACCGATAGCTTATGCCGGCGTAAACTCTATCGGACTTCGTCGTCGCAATTTCTCCAACGACACAATCCGTGAGATTCAGGATATCTATCGCTATCTCTATCTTTCGAGCATGAACGTCAGCGATGCGATCGAACGCATCGAGGCCGAACTCCCTGCGACAAAAGAGCGCGACGAAATCATACTCTTCATCAAAAACGCTAAGCGCGGCATCATCCGCGGTTATATGTAATAAGATTATTTAAAGCCGCGCCGGAGGGTCCGTCGCGAGTCGGCATTGTCCGACGCGAGGAAAGTCCGGGCAACACAGAGCACCATATTTCCTAACGGGAAGCTGTCGGTAACGGCAGAGTAATGTGACAGAAAATAACCGCCCCGGGTCTTTGACCCGGGGTAAGGGTGAAAAGGTGAGGCAAGAGCTCACCGGGCGTGATAGTGATATTGCGCGCCGCACATCTTATGGGTTGCAAGGTCAAGTATACCGGCATCTAAGGGTGGCTCGCCCATTGCCGGGGGGTAGACTGCTAAAGTCGGCTGGTGACAGTCGACTCAGATAAATGACGGACGGAGCGACGCAACTCTTAACCGAAAGTGCGTACTCTACATAACCCGGCTTATACTCCGGCGAGGCTTTTTTTATTTAACTCATTAACGATTAACCTTATGTCCCAACGTAACGACTGGTGGACATGTCCGACCGAGAGCGAAGACGGACGACTTATCATCGTCAGCGGCCGCCGAGACATTGACGACTTTCGTAAAAATCCAAAATTCAATATACGTGTAGAAATTACCTGGCGCTACTCCGATGCACCTGACGCAACTATGCCCGACGATAGTCTCGCTCAGACAATGGGCGAAGTCACTGACGCCCTCAACGCCGAGTTAGACAAAGACCCGGTGGCTGTAATGACCGGTATCTATACCGGTGCAGGCGAACGCAATTGGGTGTTTTACACTCTTAGCACAAATATTTTCAACAAAAAACTCAATCAGGCTCTTGCTCCATTCCCGATGCTTCCGCTTAGCATCTATGCAGAGAATGACCCTGACTGGCTTGAATATGCCGAAATGCGTGATCTGTCTGAAATCACAACCGAAGACTGAGCCACCTCCTCTGGCCTGTTTCAAACCGAAATCTATCTAAAAACATCAATCTTTTATAGCAATGAAAAAAGTAAATTATTTTATGGCCTCCTGCATGATTGCGGCCATGACTTCTCTATGTTCATGTGGCAGTGCAAACTCAGCCAACAGCGGCACTGACTCAGACTCAACAGATGTTGCGGCAGAAGAAGTGCCCACAGTCTATTACATCAAAGACATCACTCCTGAAAACATCGTCAAGGTTTATGAAGCGCTCGGTCGCAAAGCCGACGGTAAAAACATAGGTATTAAAATTTCTACCGGCGAGTCTAACAAATCAAACCATCTCGACACCGCGCTCATCGCTGACTTTGTAAGACTTGTCAACGGCACATTCATCGAATGTAACACAGCATACGTCGGTAACCGCAACACTACCGAAGCCCATCTTGCGACAGCAAAAGAACACGGTTTCACTGACCTCGCCGGCATAGACATCCTCGATGCCGAAGGCGAAATCGAGCTCCCGGTCGAAGGCGGTAAATACCTTAAAAAAGACATTGTCGGCAAAAACATTGACAATTACGACTTCCTTATCGTGCTCTCTCATTTCAAGGGCCACCAGATGGGAGGCTTCGGCGGTGCACTCAAAAATATATCTATCGGCCTGGCTTCATCTGCAGGTAAGACTTATATCCACTCCGGCGGCAAGACGTCTTGCGTCGATTCTATCTGGCAGAACACAGCCGAGCAGTCAGTCTTTATCGAGTCCATGGCTGACGCTGCAAAGGCTATCACCGACCATTTCGGCGACCGCATCCTCTACATCAACGTGGCCAACCGTCTTTCTGTCGACTGTGACTGCAACGGTAATCCGGAAGCACCCAAAATGGGCGACCTCGGAGTGCTCGCATCTCTTGACCCGATCGCTCTTGACCGCGCGTGTGTCGACCTCGTTATGAATTCTGATGATCCAGGTAAAGCTGACCTTATCGAACGTATCAATTCACGTCTCGGCACAAAAATACTCTCACACGGTGAAGAACTTGGCATCGGTTCTCAAACTTACCGTCTCGTCACCATCGAAGAATAATTTTTCGATCACATATATTAGTTAAAAAACCGCGATGGTGTCGTCGCGGTTTTTTTATGTTTTTACTATAGAGCCAGAGAGGATTGCGCAAAAGAGATTTTACCTACCTGAAGGAGAATACGATGACACGAGAGTCAACGTTGGATTTTCTCGCTCAATATTGCGGCTGGAATAGTTATGCAGAGTTTCTCAATGGTGAAAATCCCAAGATAGAGAGCGGTTTCGCGGATGTTAAGGTACTTAATGCCGAAAGAGATTTGCGAGAAGGAGACGTGGTGAGACTTATTTGGCACCCTTCAAGAGTCTGTGAAATCAAGTATCTCGGTGACAACAGATGGAAGGTCATCTACTCTGAGGGCACGCGTATCGCTGTAGGCGATACATTCAACTGTTCGGTCATAATGTCGGGTGAGCCGCTGTATGTTGATAATCTTGTGCATGATGGTAAGGCGAGCGGAGTTTATGTATGTGGGCGCCGCAACGGAGTGCACTTCACTATACAAGGCTCTTCTGTCCATGACTCATAATTCTCACACTCTCTTTCCGTCTTATTTATACCGATACCCTAAAATTAGCGGAGGCCGCTGACTCACGTCGCGACCTCCGTCATTATATTTATACTTGAGTTATGGTTTGAGAAAAGAGTTTCTGTTTATTCAGCAACTGAGAAGATTACGATACGGTTCCAATTGTTTACATCGTAAGGCTGAGTGTTGCTGCCTTCTGCCTGAACTGAGAGACGGTCTGCAGAGATGCCGTATTTCTCAACGAGGACTTTCTTCACTGCTTCAGCACGGCGTTTAGAGAGACTCATGTTGTAAGTAGTTGAACCGGTGTCCTTATCAGCATAACCTGCGATAACAACTTTCTGACCGGGGTTAGCCTTAAGATATTCGGCAGTGTTGTAGATGTTGACCATTTCCATTTCGCTGATGCGAGCTGAGTTGAGTGAGAAGCGGACTGTTGACATCAGAGGACCTGACTGCTCTACGACCACTGTTTCCTGAACTTCGGGGCAAGGAAGCTGAGCTTCGGCTGCTGCGAGGGCTGCGCTTGTTGTAGCGAGAGCACCGCGAAGGTCGTTGACCTGATTGTTGAGGTTGCTGATATAACCGAGGTAGTCACAGGGGTTATAAGACTTGAAGTCATCGCCACCGATCTTGAAGATGAAACCGCCGGTTGCTGTAAGGTTGATGTCGATAGGACGTCCGCCGGGGATATTGTTGAGGTTGTCACCATAGAACTGTCCGCGTCCTTCGAGGAAGAAGTCGACATATTTGCCGAGACGGAAGTTGAGCTGAAGACCTGCAGATACCGGGAGAGCCCATACATTACCTTTAGGTTTGCCATCGTTGCCGAGGATTGTTCCGTCAGGACGGTAGTCCCATCCGAATGTTCCGCCAAGACCGACAAAAGGAACAATTGAGAATACGCGCTTGGTGTTTACGCCACCGAGAGAGTTGAACATATCCCACATGAAGTCAACGTTAGCGTTAGCATATTTAAACTTCTGATATGTGCCGGGATTGTTGTGGAGTGCACCGCCGTAGAAGCTGATACGCCATCCCAGATAGGGAGAAATGTATTTACCGAAAGCAAGGTTGTAGTTTGCGGTGAAATGACCGTGGCCGCCGCCGGTGTTTTCTACGAAGGGAGATGCTACTCCTGCACCGACCTGGATGAACCAGTTGTCGCGAGAGGTCGAGTAGTACTGAGTCTTGCAGGGAACTTCAGTTTCGATTATGGTTTGTTCTTCCATAACGACTGTTTCTTGTGCGTTTGCAGTGATTCCGGGTAAAAGCATTGCGCTGCATGCAGCGAAAGACCAAAGCACATTCTTTTTCATTGTTGTAAGTTTTTGTTTTTAGACGAAAAGTATTTTAGTAAAAGCATTTTGTTGATTTCTTGTCATAAATAAACAGTTGTTGATTGCTGTTATGATATGATAACACGGGGTGGCGCACATTGTTCGATAAAGGTTAAAGATTTTTTTATTTTTTTGCCGTTACATCGATATTGATTACCTTTGCCGTGATGAAAACAGATAGGT
>CAMWNL010000185.1 GCA_947175585.1 uncultured Bacteroidales bacterium
CGCCGCTGCGGCGCTTCGTTCTCGAAAGCGAGTGCAAAATTACTCCCTTTTTCCTGTCCCACCAAATTTTTTGACCACTTTTTTATGCTCTAAAACATATTTTTTAAACATAAAAATCAGAACAAGCAGTAATTCAGCCGTTTACAAAATCACAATTTTGAGCATAAAATCGCACCTATTCGCAACAATCCACCGCGATCACGACAATACCGGCTTATTAATCCCCGATTGATTTGCATGGGTAAACAGAAATAAGTAATTTTGCCACATAATTAATAAATATAAGCCCGATTAAAATAAAAAGACTATGGCAACTTCAAAAGGACGCATTTTGGTAACCGGAGGAACCGGCTATATCGGTTCTCACACAACTGTCGAACTGCTTGCAGCCGGATTCGACGTAGTAATTATCGACAATCTCAGCAACAGCAACATTAATGTGCTTGACGGAATAGAGGCGATCGCCGGCCGTCGCCCTGACTTTGTTGAGGCAGATTGCACAGACAAGGCCGCCCTTGAGAAACTTTTCAAAGATTATCCCGGCATTGTCGGCATCATTAACTTCGCAGCCTCCAAAGCCGTCGGCGAATCTGTTCAAAAGCCCCTGCTATATTACAGCAATAACCTCAACACCCTTATCAATCTGCTTGAATTGTCAAAGCAATATGGCGTTAAAGGTTTTGTATTCTCATCATCATGCACTGTTTACGGCGAACCCGATGTGAACCCCGTCACCGAGCAATCGCCCATCAAACCGGCAACATCACCTTACGGCAACACAAAACAAATCTGCGAAGAAATCATTTGCGACGACATTGCCGCCGGAGCAAGCTACCGCAGCATCATCCTGCGCTATTTCAACCCCGTAGGCTCACATCCGTCTGCCCTCATCGGCGAACTTCCCAACGGTGTGCCTCAAAACCTTATCCCCTACCTCACCCAGACCGCCATCGGTATCCGCAAGGAGCTCAGCGTTTTTGGCGATGACTACAACACTCCTGACGGATCATGTATCCGCGACTATATCGACGTTGTCGATCTCGCCAAGGCTCACGTAATAGCTGTCGAACGCCTCGTCGAAGGCAAAACCGAAGCTCCAGTCGAAATCTTCAACCTCGGAACCGGCAACGGCGTGTCAGTGCTTCAACTGATCAACGAATTTGAGGCTGCGACAGGCGTGAAAGTGCCCCACCGCATTGCTCCGCGCCGCGAAGGCGACATCGAAAAAGTGTGGGCCGATCCGCGCCGCGCCAATGAAGTGCTCGGCTGGGTTGCCGCCACTCCTCTCGCCGACACCCTGCGCTCGGCCTGGAAATGGCAGGTCGCTCTGCGTGAACGCGGCGTAATGTAATTACGAGACTACTCATCCTCTCTCCCACAATTATACGATTGCTTCAAACCCCCAAAAAGGTCTAAAGTAAAAAATGACTACAAACGACAATCAAAACTCTACAACTCCTCAAAATACACCATCGAAGAAATCAAAGCGCCCACTGATCATAGTGGGCGCATGCTGCGTTGGCGCGCTGCTGATTGCCGCCGGATGGATGGTGTACTCCACCAATCAAGCTCTTGAGCAGGTCAAAAACGAAAAAGAGCAGATGCAGCTTGACTATGAACAACAGCAACTGACTCAGGACGCTGAGGATCTTGATCGCGAATTTGCAGTCTTCGAGAACTCCCGTCAACTGATAATGGACGACTCGGTCAAGCGTGATCTCACAGAAAAATATGAGAACGCCCGTCTACAGGTCGAAGCACTGCAGTCTGAACTCAAAAATCAGAAGAACAAGAGTGCGGCCGAGATTGCAAAACTCAAGAACGAAATCGAGACTCTCAGAGCATTGTTGCGACACTACGTAGAGGAAATCAATCGCCTCAACCAGGAAAACGAAGCGCTCCGCAACGAAAACGCTCAGATAAAAGAGCAGAATACGAAACTCAACAACAGAGTTGTCGCAACCTCACGCGAAAACGAACAACTCAGCAAGCGCATGACGCTCGCCGAGAAACTCAATGTGACCGGACTCTCGCTGACAGCGCTGAATAAAAAAGGCAAAAAGGAGAAGAAAGTCCAAAAAGCCGCACAGCTGATGGTTACATTCACCATACCTCAGAACAACTCCACACCCGTCGGCGAAAAGACCATCTATCTACGCATCGTGTCGCCGTCAGGTCAGTTGCTCGGTAATGGCGGAACATTTAAGTTCGAGGGTGGATCGGTTGAGTGCTCTGCTAAAAAGATCGTCGAATATGCCGGTGAGGAAATCGGAGGCGTAACCATCTACTGGGATGTCAATACCGCCCTCACTGCCGGAGACTACACTGTCGAACTTTTTGCCGACAACTACCGTCTGGCAAGCCGCACATTTAATCTCAACTAAACTGATAATGCAATTTCTCTCGCATCTATGGGGCTATGTCTACGAATCGATTAACTCTATCGACGTAAACAGCATAAACTCTATCTTCAGACTGATACTGAGCCTGCTGCTCGGCAGTATCGTCGGATATGAACGCAAACGCAAAGGCCAGACGGCAGGCGTGCGCACATTCTCGCTCATCGCGATGGGCGCGACGCTGGCGATGCTGCTCTCCATATATATCCCACAGGAATATCTCGGTCTGAAAAACGGAGATCCGGGCCGAGTGGCCGCACAGGTTGTCACCGGTGTCGGTTTTCTCGGCGCAGGTGCGATCATACAGATGAAAGGCTCGGTCAGAGGTCTCACCACTGCGGCCGGAATCTGGATGGTGGCTACAATCGGCATGGCTGTCGGTGTAGGCATGTATTGGGTCTCGGTAGCCGCAACAGCGCTGATTCTCTTTATCCTTGTCCAGCTCGAACGAATCGAACACCGCGTCAGCCTCGGATCCGAATCAAGAGTCATCAGGCTCACGGCCGCGACTATCATACGCGACATCAAGCCCTACAGCGACATTATGAAGAAACGCCGCATGCATCTGAGTAATTTCTACATAGAGTATGATATGGTGGCCGGGGAGACCCATCTCAACCTCATAGTGCTTGTGAGAGAAAACACCGACTACCTCGCTCTGTTTCAGGAGCTCGAAGCGGTGTATCCAACTAAAAACATTGCCTTAACAAACCAATTAGCTATATAATGAACGTCGAAGGTCTTATCTCCGATTTAGCATTTATCCTATTGCTTGGTGCTGTCGTGACAGTGCTCTTCAAGTGGATTAAGCAGCCTGTCGTGCTCGGTTATATCGTGGCAGGTTTCCTCGCCAGTCCGCATTTCGAGTATCTGCCGTCAGTGACAACCGAGGAAAATATTGATTTCTGGGCTCAGATCGGCATCGTGGTGCTCCTCTTCTCACTCGGTCTGGAATTCAGTTTTAAGAAACTTGTCAATTCAGGCGGCTCCGCAGTCGTCACGGCTCTTATCATCGTCACCGGCATGATGGCAGCCGGCTTTTCAATCGGCCATCTGCTGCACTTCAACTTCATCAACAGCCTCTTTCTCGGCGGCATGTTGTCCATGTCATCGACAACAATTATCATAAAGGCACTCAACGACCTCGGATTGAGGCAGCAGAAGTTTGCCACCCAGGTGCTCGCCGTGCTTATTGTCGAAGACCTCTTTGCCGTGGTGATGATGGTCATATTGTCGTCAATCGCCATCAACAACACTGTTCAGGGATCTGAGATGCTGATGAGCGTCGGCAAACTGGTGTTCTTCCTTGTCATCTGGTTTCTCGTCGGAGTCTACGTACTGCCGACAGTGCTCAACAAATGGCGACGCTTCCTCAACCAGGAGACCCTGCTGGTCGTCTCGATGGGACTTTGCCTCGGCATGTCAGTGTTCTCGGTCTACTGCGGATTCTCGCTCGCGCTCGGAGCGTTCGTCATGGGTTCGATTTTGGCCGGCACAAGCTATGCCGAGCGTATCGAGCATGTCGTAACTCCGATAAAAGACCTTTTTGGCGCGGTATTCTTTATTTCGGTAGGCATGATGGTGCGCCCCGACATCCTCGCCGAGTACTGGGCTCCGATTCTGATATTATCAATCGTTGTAATCATCGGCATGATTCTGTTCGGCACATTCGGCATGCTCGTGACCGGGCAGACTCTGAAAGTCGCCATACAGTCAGGATTCTCACTCACCCAGATTGGTGAGTTCGCCTTCATCATCGCCACACTCGGCACAAGTCTCGGCGTGCTTGATTCGACACTCTACCCTATCGTTGTCGCCGTGTCAGTCATAACGACATTCACCACTCCATATTTCATCAAGATGTCGATTCCTTTCTATAATTATATAGAGCGACATCTGCCATCGCGCCTCAACTTCCTTATCAACCGCTATCAGAAAGAGGCCGGCGAGGATAACGCCCGTGGCAATGAATGGGCGGCCGTGCTCAAGCGTTATGTGTGGCGCACGGCAGTCTACTCCGTGGTGCTGATTGCCATAATTTCCATCAGCCAGCGTATTCTTGACCCCTGGCTTGTCGAACTATTCAGTCCGTCTACCGCCAAGATCGTATCCGTATCGGTGACTTTGCTCGTTATGGCTCCGTTCCTGCTTGCACTTATGATGCCGGTGTCGCGCAAAGATATCCGCACGGCTTCAAGTGTTCACGCCGCCGGCAGCATACCATGCATCGTGCTGACCATATTCCGCTTCCTGATAGCTCTCGGATTTGTGATTTATGTAATCAGTCAGGCATATTCGGCCCGCGCCGGTCTCATTGCCGCAGTCGCAGCCCTGCTCTTGATCGCGTTCTTCCTGTCTCATCGCCTGCGCCGCCGCATGACAAACATCGAGTCAAAATTTCTCGACAACCTCAACGAGCGCGAATTA
>CAMWNL010000186.1 GCA_947175585.1 uncultured Bacteroidales bacterium
CATCTAATTATAACGCTGCCGCAGAGTGGCGCAATAAGGCACAGGAACTCTCGGCTAAACTCGACGAACTCACTGCTGCCTGGGAGAAAGACCTCGAAGCCAATCGTCAGGTTGTAGATGAAGAACAGATCGCCGAGGTTGTTGCAATGATGACCGGTGTGCCGGTTCAGCGTATCGCTCAGGCTGAAGGAGTGAGACTCCTCGAAATGGCGCCGACCCTTAAGCGTGCAATCATCGGACAGGATGAGGCTGTAGCAAAAATTGTAAAAGCTATCCACCGCAACCGCATCGGTCTCAAAGACCCCAACAAACCGATTGGAACCTTTATGTTCCTCGGTCCGACCGGTGTCGGAAAGACCCATCTTGCCAAGAAGCTTGCTGAATATCTCTTTGACTCGGCTGATACTCTTATACGCATAGACATGAGTGAGTATATGGAAAAATTCACCGTGTCGCGTCTTGTCGGAGCGCCTCCGGGTTACGTCGGCTATGAAGAAGGCGGTCAGCTCACCGAAAAAGTGCGCCGTCACCCCTACTCTGTCGTGCTGCTTGATGAAATCGAGAAAGCCCACCCCGATGTGTTCAACCTCTTGCTTCAGGTCATGGACGAAGGGCGTCTGACCGACAGTCTTGGTCGTCGCATTGATTTCAAGAACACTATCATCATCATGACCTCAAACATTGGCACTCGCCAGCTTAAGGATTTTGGTTCGGGCGTCGGTTTCACCACAAAGGAAATCAGCAAGGAGTTTACTCACGGTGTACTTCAGAAAGCGCTCAATAAGGCGTTCTCACCCGAGTTCCTCAACCGTATAGATGACATCATCATGTTTGATCAACTCGACAAAGATGCAATCTATAAGATTATCGACATCGAACTCGCAGGCTTTACTCACCGACTCGAAGGTCTCGGCTATAAACTCCGTCTTTCTGACGAAGCCAAAGAGTTTATCGCGTCGAAAGGCTATGACATCCAGTTTGGTGCTCGTCCACTCAAAAGAGCTATTCAAAAATATCTTGAAGACGAGCTCGCAGAGTTGATTATCACCGCCTCCATGTTGCCGGGCAACCTCGTCGAAGTCAACTACGATAAAGACGCCGACAAGATCGTAACTCGCATAGTCGCCGAAGTCGAATAATACGCCACTCTCAAACCTATAAACCCTAAGCTATAAAAGTGACGCTCACTCCTCGTGGGCGTCACTTTTATATTATCCGGTTACCTTGAGTGCTCTGGATTACTCTTACTTCTGATTTTCTGTCTCAAAAATTTTGCCCGATTCAAAATTTGTTATATCTTTGCAATATTATTAATTGCTTTATCAATTATTCATTATGGAAAACAGATTCAATTTGGCCGATGGCTACATCAACAACCTCCCCTCAAACGCTGACCTCTACAACAACATCTGGTCTGAAAACACACTCTCGCTGCTCCACGCACCTCGCACCGCCGATAAAAGCGCTCTTGCAGTCGACATCGCCCTCGGTCTAACCGCGCGCAACATGACCGTCTTCTATCTCACGACAAGCCGTCTGAGCAACACCTTGCAGGACAAGATTAAAGGAAACTCCCGACTATACGTTCACCAGTCTGACTTCGCTACTCCTGACGACTCTACCGACTTCGCCGACATCGTCATCAAAGACATCGAGGACGCCATAGCCGCGACCGGCGCCAAGGTGTTCATCATCGACAACATCACTCGTATCGCTGCCCTCTCTTTCGGACGCAACGCGTCGGCAACATTCATCATGAAGCGCTTGGTTGCCCTGCAGGTACGTCATAAAATCTCAATTCTTGTCCTCGCCCACGATACCTCGAAAGCCGGCACACGCGCCCTCGTCAACCTCGCCGACAGCGAAATAACCATCACCGAGTCTTCAGAAGCAAAACCCGAACCAAAAGCCACCCAGCCCACCACTCAAATAACAGAACAATCTTTCAATGTCTTCCGTCCGGCTCCAGCACCCACCCCTGTCCTCACACGCCAGCAACGTCGTGCACTCGAACGTCATAAATCCTCTTTCTGATAAGCCGTTCACAACCGACCTCAATGTCATTAACCGACACTTTTTTGCCAGAATAATTAATAATTCGTATATTTGGCAATCATTAACCTTACACCTAAATCGATGAAAAGATTATTCGCCCTCATCCTCGCCATCTCGGCATTGCTTGCCGCTCACGCCCAAACTCCGAGCGATAGTGTCATCCGTCCATTCAATCGTCCACTAATGTTATCTGTAACCTACGGCAAAAACATAAACACTGGTGGTAACGACAATGAATATTGGTTCGGCCGACAACCTGCCCTTGTCAATGAAGTTGCCTTTCGGCTGACCTATATGTTTAGCCCACGTTGGGGCATATATGGAGACTTTTATTTTAATTCCCGTTCTGATTGGACTCCGCCTCTCGACCTCGAATGGTGGGATGAATTAGATTGTGGCATTCGCACATCAGGCGGAGCAGGATTAGGTGCTATGTACAGGTTCGAACATAGACGCTGGCAATTCTATGCCAGAGCCGGATTTGGCGTAGGCAATAGAGGCGAAGGGCCGGATTTGACCCATTATATTGGCTACGATGACGAAGAATATCCCCGGAATTGTAAAGAGATTATTGAAGCGATGAGGCTTACAAGTGTAAATTATGTCAACATTGGCGTTACAGGTGGATATAGACTTTCACGTGTTATTAGCTTAATTATGGATATAAATTATCACTATCCTTGCACATCATCTAAAGTCGAAATTAATCATAAAACGAATCCGGGTAACGGCTCAAGACCTGTGCTTATCGACCGTCAGACGTACACCTCACGCTCATGGGGCAACAATCTCACCATCTCAATCGGATTCCAACTCCAATGCGAATTAAGCAAAAGATAACCCGATAATGCCAAAGATATTATGTAACTTTGCAGTCTGGAAAACTTAATAATTCATTGGCAATGATATTCTACCGCATATACCAACTACTGATAATGATGCCGATATTATTGACAGCTACAATCTTGGCTGCAATTATGACTGCTGTGGGCTCGATACTCTTCGGAGGCAAATGGTGGGGCTATTGGCCGGCGCATATCTGGGCAAAGCTTTTCTGTATAATGACTTTTGTAAGGGTTACAGTTGTCGGTCGTGAGAATATTTCTAAAGGAACATCCTATGTTTTCGTGGCCAATCATCAAGGCGCCTACGATATTTTTTCGATTTACGGCTACCTCAACCATAATTTCAAATGGATGATGAAAAAAAGCCTTGAGCGCATACCTCTCGTCGGCTATAGCTGTCGCAAAGCCGGGCATATTTACGTTGACAACCACTCTCCGGCTGCCATACGCCAGACTATGCAGGATGCAGAAAAGCAACTGGCCGGAGGCATGTCAGTCGTTGTATTTCCCGAGGGTTCACGAACTTTCGATGGTAAAGTTCATGCTTTCCGCCGCGGAGCATACACTCTCGCCGTCGAATTCGGTCTGCCAGTTGTTCCAGTGACTATCGACGGTGCATTTGAAGTTATGCCGCGCACTGCGTGGCTACCTCGTCCCGGCCATATCAAACTGACAATCCACCGCCCTATAGAAGCTCCGGCCGACGGTCATGATCTCAAAAATCTTATAGAAAAATCGCGCGAAACAATAATTTCCGCACTCCCGGCCGAACATTCTGAACAATGAAATTGTTTGCAAATTAGGTTTAATAATATCGAATATTCTCAAAATGAAAAAAATCATAAACTTACTGCTCCCGGCCGTAGCCGTCTTCGCCCTTTCATCATGTAACAATCACCCGGATGTAGAAGGCACTTGGACCGGAACTCCTACACGTATCGACAATATCTCAGCAGCCGTTGATGCCAGTGCCACAATGTCAATCAGCTTTACTCAAGATAAGAATTCGAGTGATAGCGGTGAAGTTATCATCTCTGCCTTAATTGATGCCAATCAGCCTGTTTCATCTGATTCAGCATCTATCGATCAGGCTTATGAAGTCAGCGTCGCGGCAACTGCGGTTATAACCGGCCGATGGACTTATGAAGATAGAGATGACGATGATATTATAATCACACTTGATCCCTCGACATTGAAAGTTAATGTCGATCCCAATGGTGTGACATTCTCTAACGACATACTGACAGAGACCCAGCAACCGCTGACAGACTCTCTTTCAAGAGCGACAGCAGAAGCGTGGACAAAATCAATCACAAAAGCTATGTCTGAACGATTTTACAACATAAACGAAATTTCTGACGTCAAAATCCGTAACGGCATCATGTCATGTGAGATTCACGACAGAGACTTCACTTTCCGTCGGGTAAATGAATAAAATTGACAATCAAAATCTAACTATAATAATAAAGGCTCGCTTTTCGCGAGCCTTTATTATTATTATATTCGTGGTTTACTTCGGAAGTTCCTTGTTTTTCAGATTAGGCAGCAGACACGCTACAATACCGATTAGCGGCATATAGGCACAGAATTTGTAAATAGCTTCAATACCATAAGTGTCAGCAAAATTACCGAGCACTGCTGAGGCTATGCCCCCTACTCCGAACGCAAATCCGAAGAAAAGCCCTGAAATCATGCCAAGTTTAGTCGGCAAGAGTTCTTGAGCGTAAAGCAGTATTGCCGGAAATGCCGATGAGAGCATAAATCCGGCACAGAAACTGAGTACCGCAGTAACCGGAAGAGACGCGTGAGGCAGAAGCAAGGAAAACGGAGCTGTACCAAGGATTGAGATCCATATCACAAGTTTGCGTCCATATCTGTCACCAACCGGTCCACCGACCAGCGTTCCTG
>CAMWNL010000187.1 GCA_947175585.1 uncultured Bacteroidales bacterium
AAGTTATTGATGACGTAGAGGCAGTTTTCTGTGCAGTAGGTACTCCTCCCGACGAAGACGGATCCGCAGATCTTAGTCATGTCATCGAGGTTGCTCGTTCATTTGGACGATTGATTAAACGATATTCTCTGTTAGTCACAAAATCGACCGTTCCAGTCGGTACGTCTGCCATTATCAAGCGTGTAATCGAAGAGGAACTTAGACAGCGTGGTGTGAACATTGATTTTGAGGTTGCGTCTAACCCGGAATTTCTGAAGGAGGGAGCTGCGATTAAAGACTTCATGTCGCCCGACCGAGTAGTCATCGGCATTGAGACGCAACGCGCACGTCGCGTTATGGAACGGCTATACCGTCCTTTCCTGCTGAATAATTTCCGTGTCCTGTTCATGGACATTCCATCGGCTGAGATGACAAAATATGCAGCAAATTCAATGTTGGCCACTCGTATTTCTTTTATGAATGAGATTGCCAATCTGTGTGAACTGACAGGAGCTGATGTTAACATGGTCAGAAAGGGTATAGGCACAGATGCCCGTATAGGCAGTAAATTTCTTTACCCCGGTTGTGGATATGGTGGTTCTTGCTTCCCAAAGGACGTGAAAGCTCTTGTAAATTCTGGTGAGCAGCGAGGCTATGATATGCGTATAATCCGCGCGGTCGAAGAAGTCAACGAGCGGCAGAAAGCCGTCGTGTTTGATAAACTTAAACATGCGTTGTGCGGTGATTTGCGTGGTAAGCGTGTTGCGATATGGGGGCTTGCGTTTAAGCCCGAGACTGATGACATGCGTTGTGCGCCTTCACTGGTGGTCATAAAGCTCCTGTTGGCAGAGGGCGCAGTGGTGACGGTTTATGATCCGGTCGCTATGGACGAATGTCGCCGTCGCATAGGCGATGCGGTTCACTATGCAGGTGATATGTATGAGACGCTGGTAGATGCTGATGCTTTGGCCTTGATTACCGAATGGAAGCAATTCCGTCTCCCGTCGTGGCGTCTGGTATCAAAAGCGATGAGAGGTAATGTAATCGTGGACGGACGTAATATTTATGACCCGATTGACATGTCAGAAGAGGGGTTCACCTATTACAGCATCGGTCGTCCGGCGATTATAAATTGAATAACAAAACTTATTAAAATTAGTAATATGGCTTCTGAACGGATAATGCTTTCACGAGTTCATTTGAGCGGAACCGAACAAAAATATATTGACGAGGCATTTGCTGATGATTGGGTAGTGCCTCTCGGTCCCCATGTCGACCGGTTTGAGCACCGCCTCGAAAATTATCTTGATGCGCCTGCTGTAGTGGCGCTTAGTGCCGGAACAGCCGCTATTCATCTTGGTCTGGTGTTGCTTGGCGTCAGCCGTGGTGACGAAGTTATATGTCAGTCGATGACATTTGCTGCGTCGTGCAATCCTATAGTTTATCAAGGAGCGTCACCTGTGTTTGTCGATAGTGAACCCGAAACTATGAACATGGATCCCGACATGCTCGAAAGAGCAATTGTTGAGCGTTATCGCATAACAGGTCGTTATCCTAAAGCTATAATTCCGGTAGACCTTTACGGTATGCCGGCTCGTCTTAAGGAAATAATTGAAATTGCCGACTCTTATGGTATCCCTGTACTTGAGGATGCTGCTGAAGCACTTGGGTCTAAGTTTGACGGACAGATGTGTGGTACATTCGGTGCGTTCGGTGCTTTGAGTTTCAACGGCAATAAGATAATTACCACTTCTGGCGGCGGAGCTTTGGTTTGTCATGACCAATCAACTGCCGGTCGTGTAAAATTTTATGCGACACAGGCTCGCGAAGATCGCCCGTACTATTATCACGAGACTATAGGTTATAATTATCGTCTGAGCAATATTTCGGCAGCAATAGGTTGCGGTCAGATGGATGTTCTTGAACAGCGTATAAACCGCCGCCGTGAGATTCGCGACTTATATGACGCACTTCTTACAGACTGTTCCGAAGTCACGGTCCAATCAAATCCTGACAGTCGCTTTCAGTCAAATTTCTGGCTGACTACAATTGCTATTGATAATCGGTCAGGCAAATCTCCTGAGATGCTTCGCCAGTACCTTGCTGAAGACAATATCGAGTCCCGGCGTCTATGGCGTCCGATGCACATGCAGCCTGTCTTTGCTGACGCACCATATTACGGCGGAAACGTATCCGAAAGACTTTTTGATCAAGGACTATGCCTGCCGAGTGGATCGTCACTCCGGGATAGCGACATCATCAGGGTTGCTGAGCGTATTAAGGAATTTTTCAGGCAGTGAACAATGAAGGGAGTTAGAAAAATCTGTATGGCCTTTGACCTTGATGACACACTTTTCAAAGAGCGTGAATATGTCAAGACCGGCTGGCGAGCGGTTGCCGAAGCTTTTTATACGTTTGCAGATATGTCTGCTGAGGAGTTGTATAATTTGATGGCATCTGCTCCCGATGCATTTGATGCTTTAATTGCGATACCTGGCATTAAAAGTGCAAATCTGCAGATAGCAGACTTTTTAGGTGTATACCGTGCCCATAAGCCGACACTCACTCTACCGCATGATACAGAGCTTGCCCTGCACCGACTATCAGAAAGAGGGGTTGCATTAGCTATTATCACAGATGGACGCACTCTCACTCAGCGTAATAAAATAGAGGCTCTTGGTCTCGACAAGTTTATTCCTTCAGACAACATAATTGTCAGCGAGGAGGTTGGCGCCGACAAGTTGACTCCTGAACCATTTAAATGTCTTATGACGCGCCAGTCTGCAGACAGATACTATATGGTTGGTGATAACCCTATAAAAGATTTTTATCATCCCAATCTGTTGGGATGGACAAGCATAATGCTTCGCGACCGCGAGGGCATCAACGTACCGTCACAATCGCTTGACGATAAGGAGCCGGACTACTGGCCACAAATTTTTATAGATAATCTAACACAACTCCCAGACTTATGCCTACCGCTTTAATCACAGGTATAACAGGCCAGGACGGTTCGTTTTTGGCTGAGTTTTTAATAGATAAAGGATACGAGGTTCACGGTATTCTCCGTCGTAGTTCATCATTTAACACCGGACGCATTGAGCATCTATATCTGGATGAATGGGTTCGTGACATGCATCAGCGCCGCCTGCTACATCTTCATTACGGCGACATGACCGACTCTTCATCGCTTATCCGAATAATTGCCGAGGTCAAACCCGATGAGATATATAATCTCGCAGCCCAGAGTCACGTTAAAGTGTCATTTGACGTTCCTGAGTATACAGCCGAGGTTGATGCCGTCGGTACACTCCGTCTGCTCGAAGCTATCAGGATTTTGCACATGGAAAAGACGTGTCGCATTTATCAGGCTTCGACATCTGAGTTGTATGGTAAAGTGCAACAGATACCTCAGAATGAGGAGACACCGTTCTATCCTCGTTCGCCTTACGGTGTTGCAAAACTCTATAGCTATTGGATTATGAAGAACTACCGCGAAAGCTACGGCATGTTTACTGCCAATGGCATACTGTTTAACCATGAATCCGAACGCCGAGGAGAGAACTTCGTTACACGTAAGATTACCTTGGCTGCTGCCCGTATCGCTGCCGGTGTGCAGGATAAATTATATCTCGGTAATCTCAACGCATTACGCGACTGGGGTTATGCTCGTGACTATGTCGAGTGTATGTGGCTTATCTTGCAGCAAGATGAGCCGGGCGATTATGTAATCGCAACAGGTGAATATCATTCGGTGCGTGAATTTGCTACCCTGGCATTTGCCAATGTAGGTATCAATTTGCGATGGGAAGGTGAGGGCATCGGCGAGAAAGGTATTGATATCGCAACAGGCCGAGTGTTGGTTGAGGTGGATCCCAGATTTTTCCGTCCGGCAGAAGTCGAACAACTTCTTGGCGATCCTACGAAGGCTCGCAAACAACTTGGTTGGAATCCGACCAAGACATCATTTGACACTCTTGTTAAAATCATGGTTGACTCAGACGTTAAACTCGTTGCTCAAGAACATTTGAAATGATAGATAAAAACGCAAAGATATATGTTGCCGGCCATCGCGGTCTTGTGGGTTCGGCCATCTGGAAGAATCTTAATGAACGAGGCTATCACAATCTGATAGGGCGCACACATGCCGAACTCGATTTGCTTGATGGGGCGGCTGTAAAGGATTTTTTTGACAAAGAGCAACCTGAACTCGTTGTTCTCGCAGCTGCACACGTCGGAGGTATTATGGCAAATTCGATTTATCGAGCAGATTTCATTTATGAAAATCTTCAGATTCAACAGAATGTTATCGGCGAAGCGTTTCGCCACGGTGTCAAGCGGCTCCTGTTTCTTGGATCCACCTGCATATACCCTCGCGAAGCTCCTCAGCCTATGACTGAAGATGCTCTGCTCACGTCGTCACTTGAATATACAAACGAACCTTATGCTGTGGCTAAAATCGCAGGCATGAAGATGTGTGAGTCATTCAATCTGCAATATGACACTGACTATCTTGCCGTGATGCCAACAAATCTTTATGGTCCTAACGACAACTTCCATCTTGAAAACTCTCATGTTCTTCCGGCAATGATTAGGAAGATGCACCTTGCCCGTTTACTTTCAGAATGTAGGTTTGATCTTATTCGTCAGGATTTAGATTATCGTCCGCTTAGGGATTTCGACCATATTAAGACTACTGACTCAGAGATTTCTGACCGGCTTTCTCAATTTGGGATTTATGCTGATCGTCTGGAGCTTTGGGGTTCGGGCAAACCTTTAAGAGAATTTTTATGGAGCGAGGACATGGCAGATGCGTCGGTGCATGTAT
>CAMWNL010000188.1 GCA_947175585.1 uncultured Bacteroidales bacterium
TGGGCATCGGATCGGATAAAACAGCCGTATCAATTTCTTCTAATATTATCTTGTCACAGTTTGAAGCGCCTTATTCACCCTATGACTTCGATACCATTACAGCCCAAATCGAGGTTGTAGAGACAGGCGTATATCACATCGGTCTCCATGCAATCAGCTCGGCCGACATGGCTAATATCTACGTAAAAAATTTCTCAATTGACAACGCCGACCTTAACGCCTCTTCTCCTGCCGAAGCTACGAATATCACAGCTGAAGCAGCGGAGGGCGGAGAACTTAAGGCGACCGTGACATTCACACTTCCGACCACTACAATAGGTGGAGACGAACTCGACGGAAACACAGTCCTCATAGCAACCGTAGAATGTGAGTCATCCGTGACAGTGGAAGGAAAACCCGGTGAAAAACTCACAGCAACTGTCGCAACACTTCAGGGCGACAATACTATCAGCATTACTGTAGCTGCCGGCGTAAATGTCGGCAAGAAAGCAACAGTCAGTGTCTTCACTGGAGAAGCTATCCCCGGTAAGGTTGTTGATTTCACTGTAACTCCCTCTGCTGACTTTATGAGCCTTACACTTAACTGGAGTGCACCCACAGAAGGTTACGACGGAGGATTCATCAATCCGGCCAACCTTACTTACACTGTGCGCATCCTCAAGGAAACAATGATGGGTTCTCTCTGGGATGATCTTGCGACGGGATTGACCGATACGAGCTATGTCTTTACTGCCGAAGACGCTAATCTTGATTACTATTCGTTTGCCATCATCGCTTCAGGCCCCTCCGGCATTTCCCCAGTAGCAGTTGAAAACGGCGGTGTGCTGGGCACTCCATACACTCTGCCTATCTCGGATGATTTCTCTACATCTACTTGGTATGCTTATGAGCCGTGGATCACATACATGCCAACTCCCGAATACAACACACGTTGGGGTGTGCTTCCTCTCGAAAGTGTCCCCGGCATCTATGACGAGACACTCGGACGCGCTCTTTGCGGCATGGGTCAGGAGAACGGTTGTCTGGGTATGGCCGGATTCCCGGTATTCTCAACCGAAGGTTGCCACAGCGCTATACTGTCTATGAACATGTGGACAGGTGAAAATGCTGCCTCCAACATGTATATCTCTGGCGAAGCATACGGCATGGAGGCTCCCGTCACTGTAGGAAACATCACTCCCGAAGGTGACGAAGAATGGCAAACATTCACGTTTGAGCTTCCGGCAGAATTGCTTGATCAAGCATGGGTGAAACTCTATATTAATGCAGAGTTCCCTGACGGATACTCTCAATGGGTCGTAATTAAAAGTTATGAAATCTCTAATACTTCAGGTATCTTTGACGGCAATATCGCCAACGGTACAATTGTTTCGACTTCTGACAACAATCTTATTATCGAGAGCGCAGAAGCTGTGCATGTAACCGTATTCAACATCAGCGGCTCAAAGGTCGCTGAGTCTCATGCAGCCTACTGCCACAACATCTCACTTGAAAAGGGCATCTATCTTGTTCGCGCAGGAGAGGTAATTTATAAAGTCGCCATCCGCTAAGACTAAATACCGTTTCATATCGGAGGCCGTGCTGCGTCTGTAGCACGGCCTCTGTAATTTGCTCTTAAATTTTTATTGTAACTTACCGAACCAAGGGTTACTTATACGGGTTGTATATTTTATAATTTAACATTCATCATACATCATCATGGACAATTTCACTTTCTATACCCCCACACTCTATGAATTTGGCCGAGGAGCCGAAGAAAAAACAGGCATGCTGACTTTCCTTATGGGAGCCAAAAAAGTCATGATAGTCTACGGCAAAAAGTATGTCAAAGCCAACGGCTTGCTTGACCGCATCGAGGTCTCGCTCTCGACAATAGGCATCGAATATGTTGAGTATGGTGGCATTGAGGCCAATCCGACCGACGACAAAGTCTACGAAGCTATCCGCATAGCCCGTGAAAAGCATGTCGACGGTCTGCTGGCAATCGGCGGCGGCTCTGTTATCGATACCGCCAAGGCCGTAGCAGCCGGTGTGCCCTACGAAGGTGATTTCTGGGATTTCTTTATCGGCAAACAGGTTGTCAAGAACGCTCTGCCCGTTGGCGTAGTGCTGACAATTCCCGGCGCAGGGTCAGAAGGATCAGGCAACGCAGTCATCACAAAGCGCGACACGCTCCAGAAACTCAGTCTGCGCACAGACAGCATACTGCGTCCGCGTTTCGCAATCATCGACCCCGAACTGACATTCACCCTGACGGCCTATCAGACCGCATGCGGAGTAGTCGACATGATGTCTCACATAATGGAACGTTATTTCTCTCCGACAAGCCGCGTCGAGGTGACAGACCGTCTTGCCGAAGGACTGCTGATGTCGCTGATCAACGAGGCTCCAAAGGCTTTGGCCGATCCGACGGACTATCAGGCACGCGCAAATATCGAATGGGCCGGCACTCTGGCTCATAACGGTCTCGTCGGCTGCGGACGCCGTGAAGACTGGGTGTCACACTTTATGGAACACGAAATCAGCGCCGTCTATGGCGTGACTCATGGAGCTGGACTTGCGGTAGTGATACCGGCATGGATGGCGTTCATGGCTCACCACAAGCCCTCGAAAGTCGCTCAGCTCGGACGCCGTGTGTTTGGCGTAGAGGCTACCGACGACCGCACGGCCGCAATCGAAGCGGTAGCGTCGATACGGGCATTCTTCAGCGCAGTGCTCCGTATGCCGCTGACATTCAAAGCTCTTGGCGTAGAAAATCCGGATATTGACCTGCTGGTCAAAAAACTTCACGAGGATAAGGGCGAGACCATCGGCGGATATTACAAACTCACCGAAAAAGACACACGTCAGATCTATGAGCTGATGCTCGGCGATCCCGAGTGAGCCAACCCTGACAATATGCGGTGACCCAATCGACAATAAAGACATTTGCGCGGCTCGCAGTAGTTCCTGCGCAATTGGATCAGTGCCTGCGACGTGAAAGCGTCGCAGCATTTTATTCCTGCCTCTCCAAACATCCTGACTATCGAATTGCTCTCCGCCTTAAGGCTGTGGAGCAATCCGACCGCCGAGTCCATGCGACGTCCGTCATCATATGTCATGCCATAAGCATAAAGCATCGGCACGACGACATTGATTATCAACACCGTTATCGAATCCTGGCTCAACGCTCTGACCGACGGCGCAGCGTCAGACGTGAAATTATATCGTCTCGACCAATAGCCCGTCAACTCTATGTCAAACAATTTACGGGCATCGGCCTCTGTCGTGACATTAAATATATCTGACGCGACAGAAAATCCGCGGCACACCAGTGCGGCAAGCGTAGCCAGACGGCGATGAGGGAAATTCTGAGGGCGCATCCGCGCCATGCGCCAACCGAGCGACTGAGGCCGCTGCAGGCTGAACTTCACCCTCATAAAATCATACTCCTGCCGCATGCGAGTGACGTAATGCGAGTTGTCACCGGGGTTATCAAGAAATCCGGCTTGCCCGAAAAGCATCCCTTCGACAGCCTCGTAAGAGTCCCGATGTTTCATCAGACAGTGGAGCGGAGTAGCGAGAGCCAGCCGCTCAAACGGCTCGGAATTAATACCGAAGCCCAAAGCACGCGCCAATGTCACATACAGCACCTCAGCCCAATTGCCGTCCAGCTTTTCGTAGAGCCAGCGCAGATGGTCGACTTTCTGATAAAGACGCTCATAGGCGAGGCTCGACAACCAGTCTGTAACATATAGCGGCGACATATCGGCCAAATGGCGTCGGCACGACGGCTCGTCAGCATTATTTACCATCCGATCATAGCTGACACTGAAATCCGGCGCACAAGCCATTACCAACTGAGGTATCTCGCGTCCATCGGCTCGCGTCACCCTCATGTCGTCGCTTCCGACGACATGGAGCACCACCGAATCGTATGCCATATTGCGCTGGTGGCCGTGACGGAACCAGTCTGACGCGCGTACATGGATTTCAACATTTCCACACCACATCTCGCCACCAATCTGCAGTTTGGCGTTAAAAAAGTCAGGACCGGCATCATTGTTATGGAGTCCCGGGTCAATAACCTGCACACGGCGGCCGTCAACGGTCGTCATTTCGCTTTGCAGCCATAGTTTGTGCTGCCATACATAGTGCATCAGTTTCTCCATCACCGCCAAAAGTAACGAAAAACATCGGTTGGAGCAAAAGAATTGCCAAGAAATTGACTAATCAACGATATACTGAGGATTTAGAACTTATATTTCAGTAAGATAAGACTTTCATCCTCAATGTCGGCAAAAATACTATCCTTCTTTTCAGCCTTATCTAACAACAATTTTGGGGAATTAAGCAGTGACTCCTTATCATAAACCACATATACACCGTCACCATCAGAATAGTCCGCAAACGGAAATTTACAATCAACTCCATCATATAAATTAACTCGACGGTTATCACCATTTTTAAGATCAGTGAAGATTACATAAAAATCACGCAATGTCTGCCCGCTCTTCACATAAGTAAGCACCTTATCATTAGATATCATGGTGCGCACCGGAATGCTCTTGTCACATTCCATCAGATAACGCCCAAGTCCAGCTTCATCCCCGTCATATTTAGAGACATCGGCCTTTGATATGAAATCTCCATCATAGGAGAACGTAATTTCGTTTTTCAACTGGCCATCCAATAACGAAAACACCTCTACGGTGAATGCCGGAGCAACAAAATATAGTTTGCCTCCATCAGTCCTAAAAAGGCATTGTTCCTGCATGGCGATGGGAACCAAGACGTCTGCTGAATAATCAAATC